>NZ_JBDJKU010000020.1:0-67477 GCF_039673015.1 Stenotrophomonas sp. TWI1409 | reverse complement strand
CTTTTGGGGCGCCAACCAAGGTTGGCCTCTACCAGGGCAGCAGTGCCAACCAAGGTTGGCACCTACCAAAGCAGGAATGCCAACCAAGGTTGGCATCCACCAGCACCCGGTAGCGCCGGGCCATGCCCGGCGACCACCGCCTCGATCAGACCGACAGCTCCAGCAGCAGCTTGTTCAGGCGCGCCACATAGGCACCCGGATCCTTCAGGCTGTCACCGGCGGCCAACGCAGCCTGGTCGAACAGCACCCGGCCGAGGTCGTCGAAGCGCGCGCCATCGGCTTCGGCATCAAGCTTGGCGATCAGTGGGTGGCCCGGGTTGATCTCCAGCACCGGCTTGCTGTCCGGCACCTTCTGCCCGCTGGCCTCCAGGATCTGGCGCATCTGCAGGCCCAGGTCCTGTTCGCCGATGGCCAGCACAGCCGGCGAATCGGTCAGGCGGTGCGAGACGCGCACTTCGGCCACGTCATCGCCCAGCACCGTCTTCAGGCGCTCGACCAGGCCCTGCTTGTCCTTCGCCGCCGCTTCCTGTTCCTGCTTGTCCGCTTCGGTTTCCAGGGCGCCCAGGTCGAGGTCGCCACGGGCGATGTCGACGAAGCCCTTGCCGTCGAAATCGGTCAGGTAGCCCATCAGCCACTCGTCGATGCGGTCGGTCAGCAGCAGCACTTCCACACCCTTCTTACGGAACACTTCCAGGTGCGGGCTGTTGCGGACCTGGCTGTAGCTCTCGCCGGTCAGGTAATAGATCTTGTCCTGGCCTTCGGTCATGCGGCCGAGGTAATCGGCCAGCGACACGCTCTGCGCATCGCCGTCGCCACGGGTGGAGGCGAAGCGCAGCAGGCCGGCCACCTTCTCGCGGTTGTTGTAGTCCTCGGCCGGGCCTTCCTTCAGCACTTGGCCGAATTCCTTCCAGAACGTGGTGTACTGCTCCGGCTTGTCAGCGGCCAGCTTTTCCAGCATGTCCAGCGAGCGCTTGGTCAGCGCCGCCTTCATCGAATCGATGACCGGGCCGGACTGCAGGATCTCGCGCGAGACGTTCAGCGACAAGTCGTTGGAGTCGACCACACCCTTGATGAAGCGCAGGTACAGCGGCAGGAACTGCTCGGCCTGGTCCATCACGAACACGCGCTGCACGTACAGCTTCAGGCCCTTGGGTGCATCGCGGTGATACAGGTCGAACGGTGCGCGGCCGGGCACATACAGCAGCGAGGTGTACTCCAGCTTGCCCTCGACCTTGTTGTGGCTCCACGCCAGCGGATCGCTGTGGTCGTGTGCCACGTGCTTGTAGAACTCGGTGTACTCGGCGTCGCTGATCTCAGTGCGCGGGCGGGTCCACAGCGCGCTGGCGCGGTTGACGGTCTCCCACTCGCCGGCAGCGCCGTCTTCGCCCTCCTTGGGCATCTGGATCGGCAGGCCGATGTGGTCCGAATACTTCTTGAGAATGCTGCGCAGGCGCCAGCCATCGGCGAAGTCGTGCTCGCCGTCCTTCAGGTGCAGCACGATGCGGGTGCCGCGCTCGGCCTTGTCGACCGTGGCGACTTCGAAATCGCCTTCGCCGCGCGAGGTCCAGCGCACGCCTTCGCCTGCAGCCAGGCCAGCGCGGCGCGAGGTCACTTCCACTTCGTCGGCGACGATGAAGGCACTGTAGAAGCCGACGCCGAACTGGCCGATCAGCTGCGAATCCTTCTTCTGGTCGCCGGACAGCTGGCGCAGGAAATCGCCGGTGCCGGACTTTGCAATCGTGCCGAGGTGGGCGATGGCTTCGGCGCGGCTCATGCCGATGCCGTTGTCTTCGATGGTGATGGTGTGGGCGGTGGGGTCGAAGCTGACGCGCACGCGCAGTTCGCTGTCGCCTTCCAGCAGGGCCGGCTGGGTCAGGGCCTCGAAACGCAGCTTGTCGGCGGCGTCGGCGGCGTTGGAGACCAGCTCGCGGAGGAAGATTTCCTTGTTGGAGTACAGCGAGTGGATCATCAGTTGCAGCAGCTGCTTGACTTCGGTCTGGAAGCCAAGGGTTTCGGTCTGGGTGGTCTCGGTCATCGATAAGGCTCCGTGTGCAATGCCGCGCCAGCGCGTGCGGCCTCGCCAAGGGGTATGGCTGATTGTCCCGAAATCAAGGGGGCGAGCGGGGGGGGGGCGTGAATCCCGTTGGATTGCCTTGACCGTTCGCTGCCATCACTCGCGTGGGTCGCATTTGGCCCTGCTCAAGGCGGTCGGTCAGCCCCAGGGTCGCGTCAGCCAGGCACACGATGGGCTGATCCAAGGGGGGGGCGCCCAGATTGTCGTATTCAATCTCTTGTCTTGCCCAGGAAAGCCGGTCAGGGTCGTGAGACAATTCAGCGGGGCGGTTCGATGGCGATAATCACCATGACAAGGCATCTGGATTTCGATCAGTTCCTCAGGGAGCAGAATGCAGGGAAGGCCGAACGCGGCAACTTGGTTGACCGCAAGGCTCAATGGCTGGAGAAAATCCAGATTCTCTATGCGACTGTCCAGGAAATTCTTTTTCCGTACATAGAGCGCGGCGCCATGGGGGTCCGTGTGTCCAGCATGGAGCTCCGTGAAGAGTTGCTGGGTAGTTACGAAGTGCCGAGTCTGAACATCGACCTGGGAAACAGCAGCGTACGCTTCGTTCCGATAGGGACGATCCTGCTGGGGTCGCCTGGGCGTGTGGACCTCGTGGGGCCGCACGGCAAAGTCCGCTTCGTGCTGACCTTGCCGGATGCAGATCGACCGATACTTGTCGGGTCGACCGCTTCCGAAGGGGCTCGCCCCGACAAGCAGCCGAAACCGATGGATCTGGCTGCGTACGTCTGGAAAGTGTCCACGTCTCCGCCCCTGATCCGCTACAGCGCTCTGGATCCGGAAGCACTGCAGTCGGCCATCATGGATGTTGCCCGTGGCCAATCCGCTCGTCGTTAATCCCGATCTTCCCAATTACATGCACGTGATGGGACATCACGCCACCACACGCGCAGCGATCGACCTGCTCTTTTCCGAAGACAATCCTGACAACTCGGACCTATCCCGGCAGGAGCTCGAAAAGCGCCGCAAGGCATGCGTCCAAGTCCAGCAAAATCGGGACATGATGGCGTTGCTGGCCTTTCTGGAAGCATGTTTCCGATTGGACTACGCAAACAGAAAGCGTCTGAAGCTCAAGGATGGACTGTCCAGGGTCCTCATCAGGTTGTTCAATCGCAAGCGCAACAAGGCCGCGCTCATGGACGACATCGTCAAGGCCTGGCTGCAGCAGGGTGTGCTGACCCATCACCAGTACGACCGTATCAACAGCGCATTCCAGCTTCGGCACTGGATTGCCCATGGACAGTATTGGTCCCCAGCGAAGATCAAGCCTCATGATCTTTGGGAAGTGGCCGAGTTCGTAGAGAGTCTGGTCAATGCGCGGATGTTTCAGAGCGATGGAGTCGACCTGGCTGGGGCGTGATCCCGACATTGGAGTCCCATGCCCCCCAGGTGACCTGCGGTGACCGTTGATTCGACGCATCCCCGGGCGCTGCCCGGACGACTACAATCCCGCTCATGCTGAAATTCTCGAATACCTCCCGCCGGGGGAGCCGATGAGCGGCCGTGGCGGCAATGAAGGCCAGGTCCGCATCATCGGCGGGCGCTGGCGCAATACCCGCCTGCCGGTGCCGATCCTGCCGGGGCTCCGCCCCAGCAGCGACCGTGTGCGCGAAACCCTGTTCAACTGGCTGATGCCCAGGCTCGGTGGGGCCCGCGTGCTGGACCTGTTCGCCGGCAGTGGCGCACTGGGCCTGGAGGCGGTCTCGCGCGGTGCCGCACACGCCACCCTGGTCGAACGCGACGCGCAGCTGGGACGCAATCTGACCGCTGCCGTGACCAAGCTGCAGGCCAGCGACCAGATCAGCGTCGTGCAGGCCGATGCCCTGCGCTGGCTGCAGGGCGCGCCGGCGCAGCAGGCCGATCTGGTCTTCATCGACCCGCCGTTCGCCGACGGCTTGTGGCAGGACGTGCTGGCGCAGCTGCCGCGGCATCTGGCCGCCGATGCCTGGCTGTACCTAGAATCGCCGGCCGGCCACGTGCCGGTGCTGCCGCCGGACTGGCTGCTGCACCGCGAGGGTGGCACCCGCGAGGTGCGCTTTGCCCTGTACCGCCGCGCCACTGCTACACTTTGACCTCATCTGAACATCTGCAACCGCCCATGACCGTGGCCAATCGCCGCATCGCCGTTTACCCCGGCACGTTCGACCCCATCACCAATGGTCATATCGATCTGGTGAGCCGGGCCGCGCCGCTGTTCGAAAAGGTCGTGGTCGGCGTGGCGCAGAGCCCGTCCAAGGGCCCGGCGCTGCCGCTGGAGCAGCGCGTGCAGCTGGCGCGTGGCGCGCTGGCCCACCACAGCAACGTCGAGGTCATCGGCTTCGATACCCTGCTGGCGCATTTCGTACGTTCGGTCCAGGGCGGGGTGCTGCTGCGCGGCCTGCGCGCGGTGTCCGACTTCGAGTACGAGTTCCAGATGGCCAGCATGAACCGGCACCTGATCCCCGAGGTCGAGACCCTGTTCCTGACCCCGGCCGAGCAGCACAGCTTCATTTCGTCCTCGCTGGTCCGCGAGATCGCGCGCCTGGGCGGCGACGTGTCCGGCTTCGTGCCGGCCGCGGTGCTCGAAGCCCTGCGCAAGGTCCGCGAAGCGAAGTCGGCACAGTCGTAAGCCCCGCTGTACCCGCACCCCATTACGTACAACACCACGCACCATTCCGGGAGGAAACCCATGAACACCACCATGCGCGCGATGCTGATCGCTTCGTTGGCCCTGGCCTTCACCGCCTGCAAGAAGGAAGAGGCCGCTCCGGTCGACGAGGCCAAGCAGGCCCTGGTCGCTCCGTCCAAGGACGACGATGCAGGCTGGAAGAAGTACCTGCAGGAAGTGGCGATCCAGAACATGGGCAACATCACCAACAGCCCGTTCCTGTACTACCTCTCGCCGGAATCGGACCCGGACTTCCAGGCCAAGTACGAGCGCCAGACCGAGAGCGCGACCCAGGCCGTGGCCCGTGGCGTGCAGCCGGGCAACATGCTGGCCTTCGGTTCGTCGGCCTCGGGCAAGATGGCTGACATGATCCAGGCCGTGTTCAAGGACGTGTCGCCGGATTCGATGAAGGGCGTGCGCGTCGTCTTCATCGGCCAGTCGGCCGACAACGCCCGCGTACAGGCTGCGATCCAGCCGACCGGTGCCGAGTACATTTTCGTCGAAGCCAAGTAATACCGAGCCATGGCGGCCATGCTCCGGCATGGCCCGGGCGGCGTCCTGCAAGGGCGCCGCTGATGACCTGACCGGCCCGCGCGCCCGCGCTGGCCGGTCCTTTGTCCCAGGGCGCGGGCGAGGAGTATCGCCGTGTCGCTGAAAATCAACGAGCTCTGCGTCAACTGCGACGTATGCGAGCCGGCCTGCCCGAACCAGGCCATTGCGATGGGTGAAACCATCTACGTGATCGACCCTGCGCGCTGCACCGAATGCGTGGGTCATTTCGACGAGCCACAGTGCGTGGTCGTCTGCCCGGTCGAGTGCATCGACCCGGACCCGGAGATCGTGGAAACGGAAGACCAGCTGCTGGCCAAGCTGCGCCAGCTGCAGCACGATCACCCCGAACTCTACGCGGAGCCCCCATCCGAATGAAGACGCTGATCGTCCGCCCCCTGTTGCTGCTCGGCCTGCTGCTGAGCCCGATTGCCTGGGCCGACAGCCCGGCCCGTGCCGAGCGCCCCGATGGCGCGGCCATTGCCAGCGGCCATGCGCTGGCCACCCAGGCGGGCATCGACATCCTGGCGCAGGGCGGCAACGCCTTCGATGCCGCGGTGGCGGTATCGTCCACGCTGGCGGTGGTCGAGCCGATCAGTTCCGGCCTGGGCGGCGGTGGCTTCTTCCTGCTGCACGACGCGGCTACCGGCAAGGATGTGATGCTGGATGCGCGCGAGACCGCACCGGCCGCTGCGACCCCGCAGGCCTTCCTCGACAAGCAGGGCAACCTCGACCGTGATCGTTCGGTCAATGGCGCCTGGTCGGCCGGTATCCCGGGCCTGCCTGCGGCGCTGGTTGAACTGTCGGCAAAGCACGGCAAGCTGCCATTGGCGACCTCGCTGCAGCCGGCCATCCGCATCGCGCGCGAAGGCTTCCCGGTGTACGACCGCATGGCCAAGGGCTATGCCTCGCGCCGTGAAGTGATGGAGCGCTATCCCGGAACGCGCGAGGTCTACCTGCGCAACGGCAAGCCGATCGCCAGCGGTGACCTGTTCAAGCAGCCGGAGCTGGCACAGACGCTGGAGCGCCTGGCCGCAGGTGGCTTCGATGGCTTCTACAAGGGCCAGACCGGAACGCTGTTGCTGGCCGGCGTGAAGCAGGCCGGCGGCAAGTGGACCGCTGAAGAGCTGGCCGGTTACCGCGTGAAGCAGCGCGAGCCGATCGTGTTCAACTACAACGGCTGGAAGATCACCACTGCGCCGCCGCCGTCGTCCGGTGGCATCGCGCTGGCCAGCATGCTGCAGATCCTGGAAGGCTGGGATATCAGGAAAATGGACCCGGCGCACCGCACCCATCTGGTGGTGGAGTCGATGCGTCGCGCCTACCGCGACCGCACCTTCTTCCTCGGCGATCCGGACTTCGTGCAGATCCCGCAGAAGGTGCTGACCAGCAAGGACTATGCACAGGGCCTGCGGGCGACCATCCATCCGGAGAAGGCCACGCCCAGCGACCTGCTGTCGGGCAACCCGACGCCGCTGGAAGACGACGAAACCACGCACTTCTCGATCATCGACCGCGACGGCAACCGCGTCGGCGCCACCCAGACCGTCAACCTGCTGTACGGCTCGGGGCTGATTCCCAAGGGCACCGGCGTGCTGCTGAACAACGAGATGGACGACTTCGCGCTGAAGCCGGGCACGCCCAATGCGTTCGGCGTGATGGGCTATGAAGCCAATGCGCCGAAGCCGGGCAAGCGCATGCTCAGCTCGATGACGCCGACCTTCATGGAGAACGCCGACAAGGTGGTGGTGCTGGGCACCCCGGGTGGCAGCCGCATCATCACCATGGTGCTGCTGGGCATCCTCGGCTACGACGACGGCCTGGATGCGCAGCAGGTTGCCGCACTGCCGCGCTACCACCACCAGTGGCTGCCGGACCTGATCGAAGCCGAGGACGATGCGTTCGACGCGGCGACGGTGAAGCAGCTGCAGGCGATGGGCCACAAGATCGACCTGCCGGGCAATGTCGCCGCGGGTGGCCGCGGTTCCAGCCACGTGTGGGGCAACCTGCAGACCGTGGAATGGGACCGCAGGGCCAACAAGCTGTTCGGTGGCAGTGACCCGCGCAACCCGGTGGGCAGTGCCCAGGTGGTGCCGGCACACTGATCCGGTGGTGCCGGCTGCGGGCCGGCAATCCGGCTGATTATCGAAACCCCGCCTTTGCCGGCGGGGTTTTCTGTTTCCCTTCTAGCGATTATTTAACGAGCCGGCGCCGATAATCGACACATGAAACTCTGGTCTATTCGTGGAAACTCGCAGCGCCTTGATGGCGGCGCGATGTTCGGCAACGCGCCGCGCGCGTTGTGGGAAAAATGGGCGGCACCGGACGAGCTCAATCGCATCGAGCTGGCCTGCCGTGCGCTGCTTGCCAGCCCGCTGGAAGGCAAGACGGTGCTGTTTGAAACCGGTATCGGCGCGTTCTTCGATCCGCGCATGCGCGAGCGCTACGGCGTGCAGGAAAGCCAGCACGTGCTGATCGATTCGCTGCGCGAAGCCGGCTTCGAGCACGAGGATATCGACGTGGTGGTGCTCAGCCACCTGCATTTCGATCATGCCGGTGGCCTGCTGGCGGCATGGAGCGAAGGACGTGAGCCCGAGCTGCTGTTCCCCAACGCAACCTATGTGGTCGGCGCGCAGCATTGGCAGCGCGCCGTGCAGCCACACCCGCGCGATCGCGCCAGCTTCATTCCGGAACTGCCGGGCCTGCTGCAGGCCAGTGGCCGGCTGGAAGTGGTGGACGGGGAGTACTCGAAGGCGCTCGGCCGCAGCGTGCGCTTCAGTTACAGCGACGGGCATACACCGGGGCTGATGCTGGCCGAGATCGTCGGTCACGCGCATCCAGGCGAAAGTGCGCATGGTGGCGTGGTGTTCTGTGCCGACCTGATCCCGGGCCGCTCATGGGTACACGTGCCGATCACCATGGGCTATGACCGCAATGCCGAGCTGCTGATCGACGAGAAGCGGCAGTTCCTGGAAGACAAGCTGGCGCGCAACGTGCGGCTGTTCTTCACCCACGACCCGCAGGTGGCATTGGCGCAGCTTGGCAGGGATGACAAGGGGCGTTTCGTGACCCTGCACGAGCAGGGTGAGCTGAAGGCACGCGCCCTGGGGTAATGGCATGGCCGGGCAATGCCCGGCCTTTTACTGATGACGGTATATCCACGCCATGCGTGGATGGCGTTTCATCCGGACACGACCATTACGACGCCTTCAGGCAGCTGCTCATGAAGGTCTTGCGCGCATCACCGGCCAGCTTTTTGGCGCCCGCGTCAGCGTTGCACTTGCGCATGCGTTCCTGCTGCGTATTGACCGGCTTGGCGTCGGCCGCGTGGCCGCTGAGGCAGGAGCTCTGTGCAGTCTTGTAGGCATCGCCCTTCAGCCCCTTGTTCTTGGCCGAACATTCGGCCATGCGCTGCTGCTGCGGAGTGGTGGCATTGGCAGCCAGGGGCAGGCCGACCAGCAGGACGGCGGCCAGCAGGAAAGAGGCTTTCATCGGGAGCTCCAAGGGTGGCGGGTGCGCGGAGCATTCGCTTCCCGGCGCCAAGAGCACGTGAAGAATCGCAACGCGGCCGCGATGGCCTGCGCTGTTGGGGTCAGACCCCTTTCGCGGCGAAAGGGCTCTGACCCCGGTTCTTCGGATCAGCCGACGCGGGTACCGAAGATGCGGTCACCGGCATCGCCCAGGCCCGGCAGGATGTAGCCCTTGTCGTTGAGCTGGGCATCGATGGCCGCGGTGTAGATCTCCACGTCCGGGTGCACGGCCTTGACCGCCTCGATGCCTTCCGGCGCGGCCACCAGGAAGATGCCCTTGATGCGGCGGGCGCCGGCACGCTTGAGCATGTCGATGGTGGCGATCAGGGTGCCGCCGGTGGCCAGCATAGGGTCCAGGATCAGCGCGTCGCGCTCTTCCAGGCGCCCGGTCAGGCGCTCGAAGTAGGGCACCGGCTGCAGGGTTTCCTCATCGCGCTGCAGGCCGACCACGCTGACACGGGCCGCCGGGATCAGCGACAGCACGCCGCTGAGCATGCCCAGGCCGGCGCGCAGGATCGGCACCACGGTGATCTTGGCGCCCGCAATGCGCTGCACGGTGACCGGGCCGGCCCAGCCGGGCAGGGTGTGCGGCTCGGTGTCCAGGTCGGCGGTGGCCTCGTAGGCCAGCAGCGTACCCAGCTCGTTGGCCAGTTCGCGGAAATCCTTGGTGCTGAGCGCAGCGTTGCGCATCAGGCCGATCTTGTGCTGCACCAGCGGGTGGCGCACTTCGACGATCTTCATGGTCGGGAAGGGGAAAAGGAGAGAGGGCGCCATTTTGCCGGATCGGCGGGCCGAACCCAAACCTGGCCCGGAGCGGCGTTACTCGAAATGTGCAGGCGCATGTCACGGCCATGCAACCTTGCGGACATACCGTGCAGACCCATTCTTAACAGGAATGGGGATTCCCAGTGCATATCAAGACTCCGTTGGCCGTTGCCATCACCCTGACCCTGGCGATGGGGGCCGCAGCCCCGCTGCAGGCGGCCGGGCAGCAGGCGGTTGCCGCCACCGGCGCCGTGGCCGCTGATGCGGTCGACCTGGACCGCATCGAAGTGCGCGCCCAGCTCGAATCACAGATCCGCGCGGTCGACCTCAAGCGCAGCAGTGATGCGATCGAAGACGCCGTGTCCTCCGATGCACTGGGCCAGTACCCGGACAAGAACGTGGCCGAGTCGCTGCAGCGCCTGCCGGGCATCAGCGTGACCCGCGACCAGGGCGAGGGGCGCTTCGTGGTCATCCGCGGTCTGGACGCCAACCTCAACAGCGTCAGCGTGGATGGCATCGCCATCGGTACGCCGGAGGATTCCAGCCGCGCCGCACCGCTGGACGTGATCCCGTCCGACTCCACCGAGCGCCTGCGCGTGGTCAAGTCGCCGACCCCGGACATGCCCGGTGATGCCATCGGCGGCGCCGTGCTGGTGGAATCGGCCTCGGCCTTCGACCGCGACGGTCGCAGCCTGCGTGGCAAGATCGAAGGCAGCCACCAGCAGCTGTCCGGCGAGACCAGCCCCAAGGCCGCCTTCAACTACAGCGAAGTGTTCAACGACACCTTCGGCGTGGCGCTGGGCGTGAACTACCAGAAGCGCAGGTTCGAGTCGGACAACACCGAAGTGGAGTATGACGGCGAGGACGATGCCGTCCCCGGCGATGTCACCGCGATCAACCTGCAGCACCGCAAGTACGAGATCGAGCGCAAGCGCATCGGTGCCAACCTCAACCTCGACTGGCGCCCGAATGAAGACAGCAAGTACTACCTGCGCACGCTGTACAGCCAGTTCGACGATGCGGAGACCCGCCAGCGCGTGATCTTCAACTTCGACGACGCGAAGATGGTCAAGACCGGCACCGACCAGTACCGCCTGGATGGAATGCCGAAAGATTCCATCGACAAGCGCATGCGCTACCGCACCAAGAAGGAGAACACCTTCGCGGCCAGTCTCGGTGGCGAGAACAAGCTGACCAACGCCGTGGTCGATTACCGGATCGGCTACACCCGTACCGAAGAGCGCGTGAACGACGAGATGGAGGCGCGCTTCAAGCTCAACGGCAAGGCCTTCAACGGCACCCTGGACCAAAGCAGCCGCCTGCCCAGCTACAGTTTCGACAACCCGCAGTGGCTGGACAACAGCAACTACGCGTTCGACCGCTTCGTGCTCTCACCCAAGCAGGTGAACGACAAGGAGCACAGCGCGCAGGTCAACGTGCGCTTCGACGGCGACAGCAGCAGCATCAAGTTCGGCCTGCTGGGTCGCTGGCGCGACCGTGACGTGAATGTGGACGAGCGCGAACTGCGTGTCGGCCCGAAGGTGGCGCTGTCGAGCTGGAGCACCTCCTCGCCGGAGCACCGCCACGGCAACCTCGGTGACGGCATGGATTCGGCCGCGATGCGTGCCTTCTGGGCGGCCAATGGCGGCCAGTACAGCGCCCGTCCCCAGGATGCCGGTGGCAACGCGATGACATCGCTGGAAGAGGACTACGTGGCCAGCGAAGACATCTTCGCCAGCTACGCCATGGGTACCTGGGATGTGGGCGCGCTGCGCATCATCGGCGGTGTGCGCGTGGAAAACACCCAGTTCAAGGCGATCGGCAACCAGGTGGACGTGGCCGCCAACGGGCGCAGCTTCACCGTCACCCCGCGGGTGGCCAACAGCAGCTACACCAACGTGCTGCCGGGTCTGCACCTGCGCTACGACGCGGCCGATGACTGGGTACTGCGCGCCTCGGCCAACAAGACCGTATCGCGTCCTTCCTTCGGCGATGTCTCGCCACGCGTGGGCTACAGCCGCGGCGACGAGGAAGTGCGCCTGGGTAATCCGGAACTGGATCCGTACGAGTCGAAGAACATCGACCTGTCGGTGGAGAAGTACATCGGCAGCACCGGTATCGTTTCACTTGGCCTGTTCCACAAGTCGATCGATGGCTACATCGTGCAAACGGTGCGGACCAATGATCCCGCTTATGGCGGCTTTGACGTGACCCAGCCGATCAATGGCCGCAAGGCCACCGTGCGCGGTGCGGAATTCAACTGGCAGCAGCAGCTGGCCTTCCTGCCGGACGGCCTGGATGGCCTGCTGGTCGGTGCCAGTGGCACCTGGCTGGATACCAAGTTCGATGCCGGCATCAAGGACCGTGCAGGCGAGGACTTCACACTGCCGCGCGCCTCCAAGCATGTCTACAGCGCACACATCGGCTATGAAAAGTACGGTGTGAGTACACGCCTGGCGGCGGTGTACCGCAGCGAGTACCTGGACAGCATCGGCAAGGGCCGGGCGTTCGACATCTACGTTGCACCGAACACCCAGCTCGATTTCTCGCTGGACTACAAGTTCACCCCGCGGGTGAGCATGTATTTCGAAGCACAGAACCTGCTGGACAAGCCGCTGGAGCTGTACCAGGGCACGCGCTCGCGCACCCTGCAGATGGAAGAGTACGGCCGCACCTATGCGCTGGGCCTGAAGGTGGCACTGTGATGGGGCGTGGCATCACCGTCCTGGCGGTCGCGCTCGCGGCGACCCTGGCCGCCGGCTGCACGCCGGCGACCGGCAACGATCCGGCCGCGGCCCCTACGGCAGCGAAAGCCGGGGGCGCGCGCACGGTGACCACCATCGCCGAAGCCTTCCTGTCACCGATGACCCCGGCCGACAACATCGACTCGCCGGCGGCCTGGCGCGCGCCGGACGGCGCGCTGTGGCTGATCGCCACCGCCAAGGCCACCGACAAGCTGGTGGTCTACGATGGCAGCACCGGCCAGCACCTGCGTGACGTTGGCAGCAGCGGCACCGGGCCAGGGCAGTTCGATCGCCCAAACGGCATCGCGGTGACCGACGACCTGCTGTGGATCGTGGAGCGCGACAATCATCGCGTGCAGGTGCTGAGCCTGCCGGACTTCATCCCGCTGGCAACGTTCGCTGCCGAGGATCTGCGCAAGCCGTACGGGCTGTGGGTCGACCGCCGTGCCGATGGCTACAGCGTCTACGTTACCGACTCCTGGGACAACGGCGAGGATGCGCAGGGGCGTGACATCCTGCCGCCGCTGGCCGAGCTGGACAAGCGCGTGCGCCAGTACCACGTGACCCGCGACGGTGCGAAGGTCGAGGCGAAGCTGGTGGCCAGCATCGGTGACACCAGCGAAACCGGTGCGCTGCGCGTGGTCGAGTCGATCTGGGGCGATCCGGAGAATGATCGCCTGCTGATCGCCGAAGAGGATGAAAGCTACGCCAGCGAGTTCAAGGTCTACACCCTGGCCGGACGCTTCACCGGCACCACGTTCGGCCGCGACGTGTTCAAGGCGCAGGCCGAAGGCGTGACCCTGCGCACCTGCGGCAAGGACGGCTGGTGGATCACCACCGAGCAGGGCAAGCAACGCAGCGTGTTCCATCTGTTCGACCGGCACACACTGAAGCCGGTCGGCGCGTTCCAGGGCAACACCGTGGCCAACACCGATGGCATCTGGATGATGCAGCAGCCCAGCGCGCGCTTCCCGCACGGTGCGCTGTATGCGGTGCATGACGACCAGGGCGTGGTGGCGTTCGACTGGGAGAGCATCGCCAAGCAGCTCGCGCTGCCGCTGGAGTGTGGCGCATGAGCGGCCAGTGCGTGATGCGTTCGCTGGTGCTTGGCCTGCTGCTGGCAATGCCGTCGCTGTCGTTCGCAGCGGCCGAACCGAATACCCAGGTGTCAGCGGGCAGCCGGCATTACGCAGCGACGGCGGTGCCGGACCGCATCGTCGCCTCGCCCTCGGCTGATCCCAGCCACGGTTTCGCCGTGGCCTGGCGTACCGATGGCAGCGTGCAGGCGCCGCTGCTGGAGATCGCGCTGGCCGCAGATTCGCCGGCCATCGAGGGCATCCGCCAGGTGCGTGCGACGACGCGAGCACTGCAGACCGAGAACGGGCTGTCGCATCATCATCGCGCGGACATCAGCGGCCTGCAGCCGGATACCCAGTACGTCTACCGCGTGCAGGGCAACGGCAGTTGGAGCGCCTGGAACCAGTTGCGCACGCTGGCCGCGGCCGATCAGCCGCTGACCCTGCTGTACTTCGGTGATACCCAGAACAAGAACGTCAGCCATGTCAGCCGTGTAGTGCGCGCCGCGCAGAAGGCCGCACCGCAGGCACGCATGAGCCTGTTCGCCGGTGACCTGGTCAGCGGCGGCGACAACATGGATGACAGCGAATGGGGCGAGTGGTTTGCTGCCACCGGCTGGCTGGCGCAGGAAACGCTGTTGGCCCCGGCGATCGGCAACCACGAGTACTTCGAGGAATTCGAGGATACCCCGCAGGAGCGGCGCGTGCTGGGCAAGCATTGGCCGGTCACCTTCGCGCTGCCGGGCAACGGCGCCACCGCCGCGCAGCAGACCAGCTACTGGTTCGATGCGCAGGGTGTACGCGTGGCGGTGGTCGATGGCACCTCGGCACTCGACCTCGGCACCGCCAAGGCACAGGCGCAATGGCTGGACAAGGTCCTGGCCGGCAACCGGCAGCCGTGGACCATTGTGCTGCTGCACCAGCCGTTCTACTCACCCCGCGAAGGCCGCGAGAACGCTGCGCTGCGTGACGTGCTGCTGCCGGTGGTACGCCGCCACAGCGTCGATCTGGTGCTGCAGGGCCACGATCACACCTATGGTCGCCGTGGCGAAGGGCAGGCCGCCACGCCGCAGTACGTGGTGACCGTGGCCGGACCGAAGCAGTACCGCCTTTCCGACGAAGCACGCAGGACGATGGATCCGGTGGCCGAGGATACCCAGTTGTTCCAGGTGTTGAACATTGATCCGCAGCACCTGCGCTATGAAGCACGCACGGTGACCGGCCGTCTCTACGATGCCTTCGAACTGCGCCGTGATGCCAAGGGTGGCAAGCAGCGCACGGAGCTGACCGAAGGTCGCATCAGGTCACGCGACTGCCCGCGTGCACAGACCGCCAAGGGTCGTGCCGACCGCTGCTGGGAGTGAGAAGACGCATATGACCACGCTCCGACGCATCCTTCCTCTCGCTGCCATCGGCGCCGCCCTGCTGTTGCTGGCCAGTGCGGTGACGGCCGCCGATACCGTGCTGCATCCGTTCCTGGTCGCCCAGCCGAAGCAGGCCCCGCAGGAGGTGAATCTGGCGGTGGAGATTCCGGCCGGCAGCTTCACCAAGTACGAGATCAAGGAAGACGGCCTGGTCCACGTGGACCGCTTCCAGTCGATGCCGGTGGCCTATCCGGCCAACTACGGTTCGATGCCGCGCACCCTGGCCGGTGACAACGATCCGCTGGACGCGCTGGTGCTGACCCGTGAACCGCTGCATCCGGGCGTGATCGTGCGCTTCCGGCCGATCGGCTATCTGAAGATGATCGATGGCGGTGAGCACGACGAGAAGATCATCGGCGTGCCCACCGACAAGGTCGACCCGACCTACGCCAGCATCCGCGACCTGAAGGATCTGCCGGAGGTCGAGCGTCAGCGCATCGAGGCGTTCTTCCGGGTTTACAAGGACCTGCCGGCGGGACGCAACCCGGTGCAGCTCAATGGCTGGGGCAACGCCGCCGAGGCGCGGGTACTGATCAGCGAAGCGATGAAGCGCTTCGAAAAGTAGATCCACGCCATGCGTGGATTCAGTCCAGCAACGTCCCGATGAACGACTCGGCCTGCAGGCGGTCGCCCAGTACCCGGGCCACCGCCTGTACGGCTGCCTCCTGGTGTTCAGGACGGATGCCGCCATCGTCATCGTCGTTGTAGAGGTCATCGCCGGCATCGAGGTACACCGTGCCTGCAGCAGCCAGAGCCGCCATCAAGGTCGGCACATCGGCAGTGATCTCGCCGGCATCCAGCAGGCCCGCACCGTGGTGACTGAACAGCACACGGCCGTCATCCAGGTCGAGGATGAACGGATCAGCGCCGCGATCGGCAATCACCAGCCAGTTCGATGGCCAGTTGTCGATCGGATCGCCGCTGATGCCATGCCAGCGATAGCCGGCCTGGTGACTCCACACGCGTCGCAGCGGCGGTATCCAGACATCGAGGCCCGGAACGGTGATTCCGGAGTTGCCCACCTTCGCATTGATCTCATGACCCAGCGGTCCCACCTGCGCGTAGAAGCACGCCAGCACCGGTGGTAACGGGAACGGTCCCTGCCAGTCACCTTCGTGCTGGGCCCGCAGCAGCCCGAAGCGGGCGAATGAGGCGTACAGATCATCCATGGCGGGTCCAACGAGGAGCGGCCCAGCAGCCTAGCAGACGGCGTCTGCGTGCAGCGCCTTCACCGCCGCTGGCTATCATGTCCGCCTTCAACAACGAAGGCGGTGTCTGTGTCGGTAGCGTTGGTATGGTTCCGCCGTGATCTGCGGCTGCAGGAAAATCCGGCCCTGCAGGCCGCGCTGGATGCCGGTCACGACGTGGTGCCGATCTACATCCATGCGCCCCACGAAGAGGGTGAGTGGGTGCCGGGTGCCGCCTCCGATGCGTGGCGCCACCGTTCACTGGCCGCGTTGGACGCCGACCTGCGCGTGCGCGGTTCGTCGCTGGTGCTGCGCAGTGGTGACAGCCTGCCGGCCCTGCAGTTGCTGATCGAGCAGACCGGCGCCGGGGCGGTGTACTGGAACCGCAAGTACGAACCGGCCACCCAGCCACGCGACGCCACCATCAAGCGCACGTTGCGCGAGCAGGGCATCGACGCACAGAGCTGCAATGGCAGCCTGCTGTTCGAGCCGTGGGACATCGCCACCCAGCAGGGCCAGCCCTACAAGGTATTCACGCCGTACTGGCGCAATGTACTCAGTCATTGGCGCCTGCCCGCGCTGCAGGCCGCACCGGAAGCATTGGCGACGCACGCGGTCGACAGCCTGGCATTGGATGATCTCCAGTTGGCACCGACGCTGGACTGGGATACCGGCTTCTGGGAGCACTGGCAGCCGGGTGAAGCCGGTGCGCTGGAAGCGCTGTCCGTGTTCGAGGACGGTGCGCTGCGCGGCTACCGCGAGCAGCGTGACCTGCCAGATCGCGTGGGCACCTCGCGACTGTCGCCGCACCTGCATTTCGGCGAAATCGCACCCTGGCGGATTGCCCATGCGCTGGAAGGGCTGCGCAGTGCCGGCACCGACGCCGACATCGACGGCTACCTTCGCCAACTGGGCTGGCGTGACTTCGCCTACCACCTGCTGCATCACTTCCCGAAGACGCCGACCGACAACCTCAACCCGCGCTTTGACCGTTTCCCGTGGGCCACACCGAGTGCCGCGCAGCTGCACGACTGGCAGCGCGGCAACACCGGCGTGCCGATCGTCGATGCAGGCCTGCGCGAGCTGTGGCACACCGGTTACATGCACAACCGGGTGCGGATGATCGTGGCCAGCTATCTGTGCAAGCACCTGCGCGCGCACTGGCTGCATGGCGCGCGCTGGTTCTGGGACACCCTGGTCGATGCCGACCTGGCCAACAACACGATGGGCTGGCAGTGGGTGGCCGGGACCGGTGCCGATGCCGCACCTTACTTCCGCGTGTTCAACCCCGTGACCCAGGCCGAGAAGTTCGACCCCCAGGCCCGCTACATCAGCCGCTGGGTGCCCGAACTGGGGGCGCTGCCGGTGAAAGCGCGCTTCGCGCCGTGGCAGCATCCGTTGCTGCTGGCGGCACATGCCCCGGGCTATCCGCGCACGCCGCTGGTGGATCTGGCGGTTGGCCGCGATGCCGCGCTGGCTGCCTATCGGCAGTCGGGAGCGGGGTAAAGTGCGGGCCGAGCGATCCGGTCAGTTAGCTGAACGCGGCCCTGTCGATGTGCCCGATCATCATTCCGGCATCGCATCGGGCTGTTTATTCTCTTTGCGCCCGCAGGCCGCCGGCCGACCGGAAACCAAGGAGAACCTCATGATCCGCAATACCACCCGCAACGTCGCACTGGCCCTGATGAGTGCGGCCGTCCTGTCGGCCTGCGCCACCGGCGGCTCCTACGTACAGAGTGACCAGTACGGCAACCCGACCGAGCAGCAGAACCGCACCGGCCGCAACGCGCTGATCGGCACCGCCATCGGCGTAGCCGCCGGCCTGCTGACCGGTGACAGCGCCACGGAGCGTCGTCAGCATGCGCTGATCGGCGCCGGTATCGGCGCGCTCAGCGGCGCCGCGGTAGGCCAGTACCAGGATCGCCAGGAACGCGCACTGCGCGAGCGCACTGCCAACACCGGCATTGATGTGCAGCGCCAGGGCGACAACATCATGCTGAACCTGCCGGACGGCATCACCTTCGACTTCGGCAAGTCGACCCTGAAGCCGCAGTTCTACGGCTCGCTCAATGGCGTGGCAGGCACCCTGCGTGACTACAACCAGACCATGATCGAAGTGGTCGGCCATACCGACAGCATCGGCAGTGACGCGGTCAACAACCGCCTGTCGAAGGAACGTGCCGACTCGGTCGCGCAGTACCTGATCGGCCAGGGCGTGCAGAGCGTGCGCATCGAAACCCTGGGCGCCGGCAAGTCGTACCCGATTGCCGACAACAGCACCGATGCCGGCCGCGCCAAGAACCGCCGCGTCGAAATCCGCGTGATTCCCCTGAAGCAGTAACGCGTAGCGTTACGGTTCCGGCGTAGCCGGAACGAAAATGCCGCCCTTGCAGGCGGCATTTTCTGTAGGTGCCGAGCTTGCTCGGCACACCGATAGCGCTCCCGGTTGCGGTTTCTCCAAACGGCGCCGACCAAGGTCGGCATCTACCGAAAGCCACGTAGCCGGAACGAAAATGCCGCCCTTGCAGGCGGCATTTTCTGTAGGTGCCGAGCTTGCTCGGCACACTGATAGCGCCCGTAGAGTCGAGCGTGCTCGACAGAAGCGCAAGAGCAGTCGAGCAAGCTCGACTCTACGGAATGCCGGTAGATCCACGCCATGCGTGGATGCTTCCGGTCATGCGGCCGAAGCGGCCACCTTCTCCAGAATCCGCTTGCCGCTGCTTTCCAGCGCCGCGTCTTCCTTTTCCTTCTGCTGCTGCGCCAGCTTCGCGCCCGGGCACTGCGCCAGCATGTAATTGGCGTCGAAGTTGAGCTTCTCGACCAGGAAGTCGACGAATGCACGCACCTTCGGCGAGACCAGGCGGCCACCGGCGAACACGGCGTTGAAGTCCACTTCCGGGCCGGTCCAGCCAGCCAGCACGCGGCGCACCATGCCCGACTCAACGAACGGCTTGGCCATCACGTCGCCGGTCAGCAGCAGGCCTTCGCCGCACACCAATGCACCATTCAACGCAGACATGTCGTTGGCGGTCATCAGCGGGGTAACAGGGAAGTCGCGCAGCTCGCCGCCGTTCTCGCCCAGCTGCCAGGTGAAGCGCGGCGAGTTGCCGGTGTGGTACGGCTTGCGCATCGCCAGGATGCGATGGAACTGCAGCTCTTCCGGATGCAGCGGCTCACCATAGCGTTCGATGTAGGCCGGGCTGGCGAACACCTGCGTGCGCAGGCTGCCCAGCTTGCGTGCCACCAGGTTGGAATCGGGCAGGGCACCCACGCGCAGGGCCAGGTCCGCCTCACCTGCAATCAGGTCCAGCTTCTCGTTGCCCATGTGCATGTCCAAGCGGATCTCTGGATACTGCGCATGGAACTGGCCCAGCAGCGGTGCAATCCAGGTGATGCCGATCGAGTAAGGCACAGTGAAGCGCAGCCAGCCGCGCGGACCGGACTGGAGCTGGCTCACCGCGCTCTCAGCTTCTTCCAGTTCGCGCGCGATGCGCTGGCAATGTTCGTGGTAGATCGAACCCGCTTCGGTCAGGCCGAGGCGGCGGGTGGTCCGGTGCAGCAGGCGCGCACCCAGGCGCGTTTCCAGCTCCTGCACTTTGCGACTGACCGTGGTCTTGGGCAGGCCGAGCGATTTGGCAGCGGCAATGAAACTGCCTTGCTCGACCACTTTGACGAAGATCAGCGTCTCGTTGAGATCGTGGGACATGGTCTGGGATCCTGGACGTCGGGGATGGGACAATCGTGACAGAACGATTGGACCGGGAGCGGGATGATTATTCCCCTTAATCAGGACTAATCAAGTAAAGGTTTGAGGTCTATCGTGGCGCCATTCGTTATTTGGAGCCCGTCCGCCATGAGCCTGCGCAACATTCTTGCCCGTCTCCGGAACGCCGGCCAGAGCACCCTGGACCTGGCAATGACCGTTGAAGTCCGCCCGAGTTCCTTGGTACACAAGGACTTCCGTGAGTTTACCGCGCCGATGCGTCAGCAGCGTGGCGGTGCCATCCGCCTGGCCCCGCACAAGGGCGACCGGCTGCGTCGAATCGGGACTATCCCGGATTTGGGAGGAAATGTCCCGTGAATGGGATGCTGACGCCCGAAGTCCTGGTCCTCGGCGGCACCGGTGCCGTCGGCCAGGGCGTGGTTGGCGCACTGCTGGAAGCCGGCAGCCCGGTGCTGGTGGTCGGTCGCGACCCGGGCCGGCTGGCGGGGCTGCATTCGCAGTTCGCTGATGAGCCTGGCCTGGAGACGCTGCTGGGTTCGCTCAGCGATGACGGCTCGGCGAGCGCACTGGGCGAACGCATCGCGCAGCGCCCGCGTCCGCTGGCGGCAGTGATCGCCGCAATGGGCGGCCCTTACCGTCGCGGCCGGGTGACTGACCGCAACGGCGATGAACTGCTGGGCGCGATGCAGGCCGATCTGATGCCGCACGTGCACGCAGTGCGTCATCTGCTGCCGCTGCTGCAGGACAACGTGCATGCGCGTCGCTACGTGATGATCGGCAGCCCGGCCAATGCCAAGCCATGGGCGGGCTATGGCGAAACCTCGATCACCACTGCGGCGCTGCGTATGTACGCGCAGGTGGTGCACCAGGAAGCCCAGGCATTGGGCGTGCGCGCGCAGATGCTGGAAGTCTGCAGCCCGGTGTGTACGCCGGCCAACGCGGCCAATGCCTGCATCGAGTGGCCCAGCTCACTGCTGGTCGGCCGTCGCGTGGTCTCCCTGCTCGACGGCTGCCGCGACAACCGCGCCATCGTCCGCTGCGACAGCAGTGATGCCGAACTGCCGCGCGGCCTGCTGCACCTGGACGTTCCTCCCCTGTGGCGCGATACCGCAGGCGTCGCTTGACCTCGACCATGGTTGAGGTCGCAGGATACGCCGCCTGTTTTTGCAACACGTTCTCATCTAGCTGTACCACCCCTCCGTACGGATGCATGCCATGACTTCCCCCAATTCCACCCCACATCGTTTCGGCCATCGCATCGCGATGGTCGGCGTGTCGATCCTCGCCGCAGCCGTGCTGGCGGCCTGCAGCGGCGGCCACGCCGAAGAAGCCGGTGCACCGCCGCCGCCGCAGGTCAGTGCTGCACCGGTGCTGGTCAAGCAGGTCAGCCAGTGGGACGAGTTCAGCGGCCGCGTCGAAGCGGTACAGAGCGTTGAACTGCGCCCGCGCGTGTCCGGCTACATCGACAAAGTCAACTATGTCGAAGGCCAGGAAGTGAAGAAGGGCGAAGTGCTCTTCACCATCGACGCGCGCAGCTACCAGGCCGAGTACGATCGCGCCGCTGCCGAACTGGCCCGCGCCCGCACCCAGGCCACGCTGGCCCGCAGTGAATCCGAGCGTGCCAAGCGCTTGTCCGAGCAGCAGGCCATTTCCACCGAGACGGCCGAGCAGCGTCGCGCTGCGGCTGACCAGTCCGGTGCCGCCGTACAGGCGGCCCAGGCTGCGCTGGATGCGGCCCGCCTCAACCTGGAGTTCACCAAGGTGCGTGCGCCGATCGACGGCCGCGCCGGCCGCGCGATGGTCACCGCCGGCAACCTGGTCACCGCCGGCGACAGCGCCAGCGTGCTGACCACGCTGGTCTCGCTGGACACCGTGTTCGTCTACTTCGATGCCGATGAAAGCACTTTCCTTCGCTATGCACAGATGGCACGCAAGGGTGAACGCCCGAGCGAGCGTGACAGCGATCTGCCGGTGAAGGTCGGCCTGTCCGGCGAAGAGGGTTACCCGCATTCGGGCAAGGTCGACTTCCTCGACAACCAGGTGGCACGCAGCACCGGCACCATCCGCGTCCGAGCGCTGCTGGACAACGCCGATCGCCAGTTCACGCCGGGCCTGTTCGCCCGCGTGCAGTTGCTCGGCAGCGGCCAGTTCCAGGCCCTGCTGATCGACGAGAAGGCTGTTCTGACCGACCAGGATCGCAAGTACGTGTACGTGGTCGACAAGGATGGCAAGGCCCAGCGCCGTGACATCCAGCTTGGGCGCACCGCCGACGGCCTGCGTATTGTCGAGCACGGCCTGGCCGCCGGCGACAAGGTGATCATCGACGGCGTGCAGAAGGTCTTCATGCCGGGCATGCCGGTGCAGGCCAAGGCCGTGGCGATGCAGCCGCAGGCTGCGCCGCCGGCACCGGGCCGCGATGCCACCGCCGCGCTGAACCACTGATCCGCCGTCTCCTGATCCGCGTCCCCGCTTAGCTGCCGGCGCCAGCAGCAGCCTTCCCTGCCTTCGTCATCTCGGCGAGGGGCGGGGAGGCTGTTGCCCGCCGAACGCCTTTCCCAGGAATTCCTCCATGGACTTTTCCCGTTTCTTCATCGACAGGCCGATCTTCGCGGCGGTGCTGTCGATCGTGATCTTCGCCGCAGGCCTGATCACGATTCCAATCCTGCCGATCAGCGAGTACCCGGAAGTGGTGCCGCCGTCGGTGGTCGTGCGCACGGTGTATCCGGGCGCCAACCCCAAGGTCATTGCCGAGACCGTCGCCACCCCGCTTGAAGAGGCCATCAACGGCGTCGAAGGCATGATGTACCTGAAGTCGGTCGCCGGCTCGGACGGTGTGCTGCAGATGACCGTCACCTTCCGCCCGGGCACCGACCCGGACGCGGCGGCGGTGAAGGTGCAGAACCGCGTGGCGCAGGCGCAGGCGCGCCTGCCCGAGGACGTGCGCCGGCAGGGCGTGACCACGCAGAAGCAGTCACCGACCTTCCTGATGGTGGTGCACCTGACCTCGCCGAACGGCAAGTACGACACCCTGTACCTGCGCAACTACGCCCGTCTGCACGTCAAGGATGCGCTGGCGCGTATTCCGGGCGTGGGTGACGCGCAGATCTTCGGTGGTGGTGACTACGCCATGCGCGCCTGGCTGGACCCGGACAAGGTCGCCTCGCGCGGCCTGACCGCCAGTGACGTAGTGCGCGCCATGCGTGAGCAGAACGTGCAGGTCTCGGCCGGCCAGCTCGGCGCCGAACCGCTGCCGAACAGCCAGTTCCTGACCCTGATCAATGCCCAGGGCCGCTTGAAGACTGAAAAGGAATTCGGCGACATCGTGCTCAAGAGCGGTGTTGATGGCGAGATCGTGCGCCTGGCCGATGTGGCCCGCCTGGAACTGGGTGCCGGTGACTACACCCTGCGTTCGCAGCTGGACGGCAAGAACGCGGTGGGTATCGGTATCTTCCAGTCGCCGGGTGCCAATGCACTGGAGATCCGCGACCAGGTCATCTCGACGATGGACGAGATGCAGAAGACCATGCCGGCCGACGTGAAGTACGAAGCCGTGTATGACACCACCATCTTCGTGCGCGACTCGATCAAGGCCGTGGTCTCCACGCTGCTGGAAGCGATCGCGCTGGTGGTGCTGGTGGTGATCCTGTTCCTGCAGACCTGGCGTGCGTCGATCATTCCGCTGATCGCGGTGCCGGTGTCGGTGGTCGGTACTTTCGCCGCGCTGTACCTGCTGGGCTTCTCGATCAACACGCTGAGCCTGTTCGGCCTGGTGTTGGCGATCGGCATCGTGGTGGATGACGCGATCGTGGTGGTGGAGAACGTCGAGCGCAACATCGAGGAAGGCCTGTCGCCCACCGCCGCGGCCCACCAGGCCATGCGTGAGGTATCCGGCCCGATCATCGCGATCGCGCTGGTGCTGTGTGCCGTGTTCGTGCCGATGGCCTTCCTGTCGGGTGTCACTGGCCAGTTCTACAAGCAGTTCGCGGTCACCATCGCCATCTCCACGGTGATCTCGGCAATCAACTCGCTGACCCTGTCGCCGGCCCTGGCTGCGCGCCTGCTGAAGGCCCATGGTGCGCCGAAGGACGGGCCGAGCCGCTTGATCGACCGCCTGTTCGGCTGGGTGTTCCGTCCGTTCAACCGCTTCTTCAAGTCCAGTTCGGAGAAATACGAGCGTGGCGTGGCCCGCATCCTCGGCCGTCGTGGTGCGGTGTTCGTGGTCTACGCGATCCTGCTGGTCGGTACCGGTGTGATCTTCAAGCTGGTGCCGCCGGGCTTCATCCCGACCCAGGACAAGCTGTACCTGATTGCCGGTGTGAAGCTGCCGGAAGGTTCGTCGATCGCGCGTACCGATGAAATGCTGCGCAAGGTCGCCAAGATCGCTCAGGAAACCGATGGCGTGGCCCACACCATCTCGTTTCCGGGTTTGAACGCGCTGCAGTTCACCAACACGCCGAACACCGGTGTAGCGTTCATTCCGCTCAAGCCGTTCGCCGAGCGCCATGGCCGTACCGCCGCGCAGATCAACGCCGAGATCAACCAGAAGATCGCCGGCCTGCAGGAAGGCTTCGCCTTCTCGATGATGCCGCCGCCGATCCTCGGCCTGGGCAACGGCAACGGCTACCAGATGTTCATCGAGGACCGTGGCAACCTGGGTTACGGCGCGCTGCAGAATGCTGTACAGGCAATGCAGGGCACCGTTGCGCAGACGCCGGGCATGGCCTTCCCGATTTCCAGCTACCAGGCCAATGTGCCGCAGCTGGATGCCGAGGTCGACCGCGTCAAGGCCAAGGCACAGGGCGTGCAGCTCACCGAACTGTTCGACACGCTGCAGACCTACCTCGGCTCGGCCTACGTCAACGACTTCAACCAGTTCGGCCGTACCTGGCAGGTCATCGCGCAGGCGGACGGTCCGTACCGCGAAACGGTCGAGGACATCGGCAAGCTGCGTACCCGCAATGACCGCGGCGAGATGGTGCCGATCGGTTCGATGGTCACCATCAAGCAGACCTTCGGCCCGGACCCGGTGCTGCGCTTCAATGGCTATCCGGCGGCGGATCTGGCCGGTGAAGCCGACCCGCGCCTGCTGTCTTCGGCCGAGGCGATGAACAAGCTGACCGAGATCGCCGGCAAGGTGCTGCCGGTGGGCATGACCACCGAATGGACCGACCTGAGCTACCAGCAGGCAACCCAGGGCAAGGCCGCCTTCATCGTGTTCCCGGTGGCGATCATGCTGGCCTTCCTGGTGCTGGCCGCGCTGTACGAGAGCTGGTCGCTGCCGCTGGCGGTGATCCTGATCGTGCCGATGACCCTGCTGTCCGCGCTGTTCGGCGTGTGGCTGACCGGTGGTGACAACAACGTGTTCGTGCAGGTCGGCCTGGTGGTGCTGATGGGCCTGGCGTGCAAGAACGCGATCCTGATCGTCGAATTTGCCAGAGAGCTGGAGATGGGCGGCAAGGGTATCGTTGAAGCTGCGCTGGAAGCCTGCCGCCTGCGCCTGCGCCCGATCGTGATGACCTCCATCGCGTTCATCGCCGGCACCGTACCGCTGGTGCTGTCGCACGGTGCAGGTGCCGAGGTGCGCTCGGTGACCGGTATCACCGTGTTCGCCGGCATGCTGGGCGTGACCCTGTTCGGCCTGTTCCTCACCCCGGTGTTCTACGTGGCCCTGCGCAAGTTCGTCACCCGCAACGGTGGTGGCCAGCTGGTGCAGCACGGCGAGCCGACCATCCACCACTGACATGGAACCCCGTCGCCGCCGGTCGCTGGCCGGCGGCGGCTTCCCCCTCACGAGGCAAGAATCCATGAACTCTCATCAGAACAAGATCGCGCTGGTCACCGGCGCCACCCGCGGCATCGGCGCCGAGACCGTGCGCCAGCTGGCCCAGGCCGGCGTGCATACGCTGCTGGCCGGCCGCAAGCGCGAGACCGCCGTAGAGCAGGCGCTGAAGCTGCAGGCCGAGGGCCTGCCGGTGGAAGCCATCCAGCTGGACGTGACCGATGCCGCCAGCATCGCCGAAGCGGTCGAGCAGGTACGCCAGCGCCATGGGCGCCTGGACATCTTGGTCAACAACGCCGGCATCATGATCGAGAACCCGGCGCAGGCGCCGTCCGAACAGTCGCTGGATACCTGGAAGCGCACCTTCGACACCAACGTGTACGCGCTGGTCGCGGTGACCCAGGCCTTCCTGCCACTGGTCAGGCAGGCCAAGTCCGGGCGGATCGTCAACGTTTCGAGCATGCTCGGCTCGCAGACCCTGCACGCTGATCCGACCTCGGGCATCTACGATTTCAAGATCCCCGCGTACAACGCGTCCAAGGCGGCGGTGAACAGCTGGACGCTGGCGCTGGCGCATGAACTGCGCAGCACCCAGATCAAGGTCAACACCGTGCATCCGGGTTACGTGAAAACCGATATGAACGGCGGCCACGGCGAGATCGAGATCAGCGAAGGCGCGCGCTCCAGCGTGCAGATGGCACTGATCGGCCATGAAGGCCCGAACGGCAGCTTCACCTACCTGGGTGAGGTGCTGCCATGGTGATCCGCACGTTGGCGATGGCTGTCTCCAGCCTGGTGCTGGCAGGCTGTGTCAGCGTCGGCCCGAACTACAAGGCCCCGGTGCAGGAACCGGTGGTGCTGCAGGGGGCGCAGCAGCCGGTGTTCAGCACCACCTCGCCGGTGGCGAGCTGGTGGGCGCAGTTCGATGATCCGGTGCTGGAAGAACTGGTTCACGGCGCACTTTCGGACAACCTGGACCTGCGCGTGGCCGTGGCCCGCGTCAGCCAGGCCCGCGCGGTGTTCGTCGAAAGCCGCTTCGACCAGGCGCCGCATGTCACCGCAGGCGGCAGTTACGATCGCCGCAAGCAACCCGATCCGCAGCTGGGTGGGCAGCGGGTGTTCAGTGAAAGCTACCAGCTCGGCTTCGATGCGGGCTGGGAGCTGGATCTGTTCGGCCGCAAGCGCCGTGCTGCAGAAGCCGCCCGTGCCGACCTCGATGCCGAGCAGGCCAACCTGGCCGACGCACAGGTACTGATCGCCGCCGAAGTGGCACGCAACTACTTCGAGCTGCGCGGCACACAGAAGCGCATCGCCGTGGCCCAGCACACCCTGGTCAATCTGCGCGAGACGCAGAAGCTGACCGAGGCACGCTGGGAGCTGGGCGCCGGCAGCGAGCTGGACGTGCAGAGCAGTCGTGCCCGGCTGAAGGCGATCGAGGCCGACATTCCGCTGCTGGAAGTGGCCGAAACGCAGTCGCGCAACCGCCTGGCGGTTCTGCTGGGCCAGCGTCCGGAAACGCTGACCGCCATGCTTGCGCCGCACGAAGTGCCGGCATTCGCCAAGGCGCTGCCGCTGGGCGATACCCGCGAGCTGCTGCGCCAACGCGCCGACGTGCGCGTGGCCGAGCGTCGTCTTGCTGCCGCTACCGCGCGGGTGGGCGTGGCCACGGCGGATCTGTTCCCGCGGCTGTCGCTGTCCGGTTTCGTCGGCTTCCTCGGTGGCGATGCCAGTGGCCTGGTCAATGGCAACAACAAGGCCTGGTCGCTGACGCCGTCGCTGAGCTGGGCGGCCTTCGATTTTGGCACCGTGCGTGCACGCCTGCGTGCCAGCAAGGCCGAGGCCGAAGGCGTGGCAGCACAGTATGAGCAGACGGTGCTGCTGGCACTGGAAGACACCGAGAACGCGCTGACCCGCTATTCCAAGCAGCAGGCGCGGCTGGCGATCGTGGTCGAGCAGGCGCAGGCGGCACGCCGTGCCGAGTCGCTGGCGCAGATCCGCTATCGCGAGGGCTCGGAGGACTTCCTGACCCTGCTGGATGCGCAGCGTACGCAGCTGGCAGCCGATGATGCGTTGGCCGCGGCCGAGTCCGAGGTCAACGTCAGCGTGGTGGGGGTGTACAAGGCGCTGGGTGGTTGGGGTCAATCACCGCAGCCGGCGAGTGTGGCGCAGGTGCAGTAACCGCAGGGGACGGAAGCAGTGGCTTCCGTCCCTTTCTTCTTTCAGGGCCAGCGATTGGCCGGTACCTCGCGCTCGCGCATGCGCACGATGCAGAAGCGATGGCCGGTCGGTGCTTCCATCACCCACCAGCGTTTGACGAAGCCTATCCGCCGCGCGCCGAGCTTCTCCAGGCGGTCGGCCTCGGCGTCGATGTCGTCACTCTCGATGTCCAGGTGCACCCGTGAAGGGTGATTGACGCGTTGCACCTCCACGTTCAGGCCTGCGGGCGCGCCCTGCAGGTCGGCGTACTCGGCGCCGTCTTCGGCATAGGCGGGCTGCGCCTGCAGGCCGAGCGCGGCGGACCAGAAGCGGGCACCTTCGTCGGCGGGAATGCCCTCGCAATCGATGATGAAACCGGCCAGGCGGCTCTGGTGTGCCATGCCTTTCTCCACAGTTCGGGAACGGGGGCAGGGTAGCGCGGTGTGTGCTGTGGACGTTGTCACAGTCGTGACGTTTCTGACTCTGCCGGAAGCCGTGTCCGCCGTGTAACTAGTGGGGCAGATTCCAGGGAGTAAAGACGATGAGTGATGACAGGCGGGATACCCAGCGCATGCTGTTTGGCGACCCGGGGCCACCCGGCGCGGGCCTTTCGGTGGCGGTCGTTGTGCTGCTGGTGCTGGCGACGATGGCCGCTGCGATCGGTTTCCTGCGACTGCCTGATCCGATGCTGGGGCTGGGCCTGATCGGCGTTGCCGTGTTCCTTGCTGTCGGCGCCCGCATCTGCCAGGCGCGCAACCAGCACCTGGCATTGTACCGGCTGTTGTCGCGGCAGCCGCCGCGGTAGCCACGGCTGCCGCAGAGATTCAGTGCGTCGGCCAGTCCAGCTCGACCACCAGCGGGAAGTGATCCGACGGCAGCACGCCGTCGATGCGGCGGTCATCGGTGAGGAAACTGCGGGCATGGAAGCCGCGCACCAGCACCCAGTCCAGCTGCACGGTGGCCTTGCCGGTGAAGTCGTGGAAGGTCAGGCGTGGTCCCTGCGGTGCCTTCACCTGCGTGCGTGTGTCCTGCAGCAGGCGGGTGAACGCCTTGTAGGTGTCACCGCCGGGCTCGCTGTTGAAGTCACCGGTCAGGACCACCGGCAGGTCGGCAGGCAGGGCTTGCAGGCGCTTGCCGATCAGCTCGGCACCCTTCACCCTGCGCGGTTCGTCCTCGTCGCGGTAGGGCAGGTGGGTATTCATGAAGTAGAAACGGCGGCCATCGTCCAGGCGCCGGAACAGGGCCCAGGTGACCATGCGCGGGTACAGGTTGCCCCAGCTGATGCTGCCGGGTACTTCGGGCGTATCGGATAACCAGAAGTTGCCGGATTCCTCGATGGCCAACACCTTGCTGTCGTAGAACACGCCCATGTGTTCATCGCCGCTGCCACCGCGGCGGCCTTCACCGAACCAGCGGTAGCCGGGCAGATGCCCGGACAGGAAGTCGGCCTGTTCCTTCACCAGCTCCTGCGTGCCGATCACGGCCGGGTGTGCATCGAGGATGACCTTGACCATGGCATCGCGACGGTCCGGCCAGCGCTTGCCCGGTTCGGTATCGGCCGGGGTACGGACATTGAACGACATCACTTTCAGTGGCGCCGGCGCAGCAGCCCAGGCGACGGCAGGCAGAGCAAGCGCCAGCAGCGCATACAGCGCAGGGCGACGGAAACGCGACAACATAGTGGAATCCCTCCATTCCATGAAAACGGTTTCATGAAGCATGCCATGGACGGTGGGGTCGGCGATATGCCGGGATGGGCGGATGGAAGATGCCGGGCGGGCGGTGAAGGTCCCGCCCGGCGGATAGCGCGGGCGCGATCAGGAGGTCATGGGTGCTCAGTCGGCGGGCAGGTACCACTGGCCATTCTGGTCAATCCAGTACACCTGGATGTAGGGAGTGCCGTCCTCGTCGAAGTACGTCACTTCGCAACGTTGATGGTAATAGGGCCCCATCTTGACCCGGACGCAGTTCGTGTTCTCCGGACCACCGCCACCACCGCCGGCGGTGGCCTGGGACGGCGTGGAGAGAGCTCCCACGGCAAACATCAGTGCGGCCATCGAGGCCAGGTGCAGTTTCATGGGCATCATCCTTGTGTCTGCAATCGCGCATCTGCGCGGTGTCGTGCAACTACCCCCGGGTAGAGCATGCACCCGAGCGGCAGCTGCTGCATGCGCGCCGGCCCGGCGGGCGGCCCGGCGCAGTCCCCTGCCGGCTCAGTCGCGCAGGTAAGGGTTGCCGTACTCGTCGATCCAGTACTCGGCTTCGTACACGTTGCCGAACTCATCGGTGTAGGTTTCCGTGCAGTGCTGGTGGACCCGGTTGTGGTCCACTTTCACCGGCACGCACGACACATTTTCTTTCGGTCCCCCGGCATTGGCGTCCGCCACCGGAGCCAGGGTTGCCGTTGCCATCACCAACGCGGCCATCGCGGCCAGTTGCAGTTTCATAAGCATCGTCCTTGCTTTCTGCAATCGCGCACATGCGCATGGCGTGTGTAACACGCGAACCAGAGCGCCGGAAGTGTCTTGCCCGGATCAGTCCTCGATCTCGCCGCGCCGACTGGCAGCACGCACCGCCTGCGCGGTGGTTGCCACGCCCAGGCGCTGGCGCGCGCGTCGCAGATGATTCTCCACCGTACGGGCGGAAAGCCCCAGCGTGGCCGCGATTTCCGCCTGGCGACGGCCGGCGGCGACCCAGCGCAGCACCTCGCGTTCGCGCGTGCTCAACGCTATTCCGGAAAGCTCGGTGGGCGTCTCGGAAAGCCGGCGTGCGGCACGGAATGCTGCAGCTGCAGCAGCATCCAGCAGCAGTCGCGCGCTGGCCGATGCATCGATCGCTGTCCCGGCAAAACTGATCGCGCCTTCCAGCCCTGTGGTGCCGAACACCGGCACCTGCAGACCGTGCAGGCCTTCACCACGTGGCTGCTTTACCACCTGATAGCGTTCGCCGCGAACGCCCTGGCGCTTGCTCCAGAAGAACGGCGCGTCACTGTCCAGAACGTGGCGATTGACCGGACAGGCGTGCAGGTAGCGCGCGAGGTCGGTAGTGCTGCCGTCGCCGAACCAGTCGCCCTCGATCCAGTACACGCGCTGGGTACCGCGTTCCAACCCCGTGCCGGTGGCGAACACCAGCACGCGGTCGTAGCCCAGCGGTGCACAGATGCCGCGCAGTACCGCGCCCACCGTACTCAGTGAGCGGGCGCGTTCCAGTTCCAGCAACGCCTGCACCAGATCGCTCACGCCAGTCAGCGCCCGGCCAATGCGTCGAGCAGCGTGCGCGCGGCCAGCTTGCCCAGCGCATTGCCGGCCAGCGGGCTGTCGCCGGTCAGCAGCAGGCGGTCCTGCAGCACGCTGCCATCGATGCCGTCGTTGACGATCTGCACGCCCTGCTGCGCCAGGCGCTCACCGAAGAACCACGGCAGCTGCCCGGGCATGTAGCCGATCTCTGGCGTCTGCCGGTCCATCGCATCGGGGAAGGCACAGATGCGGTAGCCGCGGAACAGCGAGCCACCCTCGGCCTCGTCAACGCCTGCGGCCAGCAATGCGGCCGGGCCGTGGCAGAGGGTGATGATGTGACGTTGCTCGGCCATCGCCCAGTGCAGGGCCGCCTTTACCGCGCGACTCTGCGGCAGCCCGATGAGGGCGCCGTGGCCACCGGGAATGAACACGGCTGCATAGTCCGACGCGGCATCGAGGCCTGCCACCACTTCTTCCAACGGCAGTGGCTGGCGGAAGCGGGCTTCGTAGCGGTCGTACAGTCCGCCGATCTCCTTGTCCTCATGCGGGAACGCCCACCACTCGAACTTGGCGGCGTTGCCGGACAGCGTCGCCACATCGATGTCGAAGCCAGCCTTGTCCAGGTGGTACATCGGCAGCAGGGTTTCCACCGGATGGTTGCCGGTGGAGAACAAGTGGCCGTTGGCGGTGGGCAGATAGCGTTCGTCCGCAGCGATCATCAGCACCTTCCAGCGGCCATCGCGGCGCGCGTCGGGATAGTCGGCGCCGGACAGGTCGCTCTTCGCCGATGTGAACTGTGACAGCGAGTACGGCGACGGGAAGAAGGCGTCGCGCTCGGCCGGATCGGGGCTGGGGTGGCGGCTGGGCTCTTGCGTGTTCATGCGGACCTCCAGTGGGGTAGTGGAGCCAGCATAGAAGGGCGGATGCGTACAGGCGATGAGGGTTTTCCCCTCATTCGCGCGACGTTGCCACCTGTTGGCGCCAGGCATTCGGGCTCATACCGAAGGCGCGGCGGAAAGCACGACTGAATGCCGGTTCGGAGAGATACCCGACGTCTCCGGCGATCTGAGAAACCCGCCGGTTTCCGCTGCGCAGCAGCTCTGCGGCCAGTTGCAGCCGCGATCCAGCGAGATAGCGCATGGGTGACATGCCAGTGGCCAGGCTGAACCGCTGCGCGAAATTCGAGCGCGATTGATTCAGGCTTGCCGCCAGAGACTCGACCGTCCATGCCTGTGCGGGGTGTGCCTGCATCAACGCCAGTGCCCGCCCGATCAATGGGTCGGCCAGCGCATGCAGACGCTGGCAGTTGTGTGGACTGGAGGTTCCCAGCCAGTAGCGCAGCGTCCAGACAAACAACAGGTCGAGCAGGCGTGACAGCATAAGCCCACTGCCCAGGGTGGGCCGGGCCGCTTCAACCTGGATCGCGCCCAGGGTAACCGCCACCCAATCGGCCGAGCTGGCGGGAAATCCGTTTGGCATCCGGTCCACCCCGGGGACATGCAGCCAGCCGGGCAGGGCATCAAGCAGCAACTGGCTGCCTGGGCCGTCAAATCCAAAGGATGCCGTGGTCAGATGGACGGGCCGCAGAGCTTCGCCGGCACAGTCGATGCGATGTGTCCGGCCATGCGGCATCAACAGCAGCTCGCCGGCCTGCAGTGGCACGACCGCTGCATCCGCATGCAGACGTGCCGTGCCCTGTTCGATGAAATGGAAGCAGCCGCGCCCCTCGGCAATGATGCGGGTTCCATCGGGCTGCACGACGTGGCGGGTGATGTCGCCGCCGTGCATGCGCGAGGACTGGAAGATCGCAAACAAGGCATCGGATCCGGCCTGGAGCGATTCGGTGGTGTGGAGCCTTGGCATGGTTTTCAGGAGTCCGTGCATCGCCGCTGGCAGTGGCGATCCGTAGTCTGGTCGGGTGGCTTCAGGCAGCGCTGGTGGCTGTCGGGCAACGATCCCATCCAAGTGAGGAGTTCTGCAAGATGAGCAAGCCAAGCATCGTTCTGGTTCATGGTTTCTGGGGTGGCGCCGCGCATTGGTCCAAGGTGATCCTGGAGCTCGATCGCCGGGGTTTCCACGACCTGCATGCCGTGGAACTGCCATTGACGTCGCTGGCCGACGACGCAGAGCGAACCCGGCGCATGATCCGCCAGATCCCGGGGCCGGTGCTGCTGGTCGGTCATTCCTATGGTGGCGCGGTGATCTCCGAAGCCGGAAACGAACCCAACGTGACCGGCCTGGTGTTCATCGCCGCGTTCGCGCCGGATGCGGGTGAGAGTCCCGGTGGCATTACCGAGCAACAGCTGCCGCAGGCGGCGGCCAATCTGGCGCCGGACAGCGACGGCTATCTGTGGCTGCAGCCCGGAAAATTTCACGAGAGTTTCTGCCAGGACCTGCAGGCCGACGAGGCGCGGGTGATGGCGGTCACGCAGAAGGCGCCGATGGCGAGCACGTTCGGTGATGCCGTCAGTGACCCGGCGTGGCGACACAAGCCGAGCTGGTACCAGGTCTCCAGCGCTGACCACATGATCCACCCTGACAACCAGCGGCGCATGGCGGCCCGCATGCAGCCACGTGCCAGCATTACGCTGGACGCCAGTCATGCTTCGTTGGCATCGCAGCCGGTAGCGGTGGCCGAACTGATCACCGACGCTGCGGCCCACGGACAAGGCTGAGTACGCCGGTCATGCCTCAGTGGCGGTGTCCCGGCCCGCCAGAGCACTGCTGCCGTGATGCCGCCACGCTTGCGTTACTTGTTCTGCCGGTCGTGCTCCTGCATGTCTTCATGCAGGATCCGCCGCAGTTCGACGATGGCTGGCGTGGCTTCCTGCACGCTGTGCCCGGACACGATCACCTTCTCCGAATCCGCGTGCGGAAGGTGCGAGCTCCAGTAGGGCACCAGCCCGTCGTCGGTCTTTTCCAGCGGACCATCTGCCTTGGCGCGCGCGATGATCGAGTGGTAACGCACCTTCGGTGCCATCGGCAGGTCGGCCACGGCGCGCACGAAGGGATCGTCCTTGTCCAGGTTCTGGATGCTGTTCATCTGGTAGCCGTGCTTGCCGTCGTTGCGATCGATCTTGCCGTCGTTGGCGATGGTGGCCACGTCCTCCAGGACGGTCAGTGGCAGCCGTACCAGGCGGCCGATCCAGCGGCCGAGGCGGGTGCTCGCCACATCGGTACCGCGGTGCGGTGTGGCAATGAATACCACGCGAGATACTTCCGGTTCCGGCAGGAAGGTCAGCACCGGCGCGCCCTTGGTGCGCAGCAGCTCCTGCTGCGCAGGCGTCATCTGTGCGGTCGCCAGCAGGGTCTCTACCAGGTGGTCGCCGGAAGAAGACACCATCAGCCGTGAGATCACCCCACCCATGCTGTGCCCGACCAGCACCATGTCATGAGAGGCCTGCGCCTTGCCGCTGGGGTCGAAGTGCTTGAACACCTCATCCAGCGTGTGGCGCATCGCATCGTGGCTCATCGCGATGGGCATGTTGGTCGGGTAGTAGAACTGCCAGACCTGGAAGTCCTGGCGGATCTCGTCGTCGCGCATCAGCTCGTTGGCGACGTTGACCCAGGCTTCCGGGCTGCTGGCCAGGCCATGGATCATCAGCAGCACGCGGCGGTTCGGGTCGTAGGGCTGCATCATGTACAGATGCGGCGTGTCGATGCCGCCCTTGCCACCGAACAGCGAACGCAGCGATTGGTGGCTGAAATTGGAGCGCGCCAGCCACAGTGCGTAGCCTGCGGTGAAGTTCGCGGCCAATGGCACCTGCTGCCCATGCAGGGTGACTTCCGTGACCTGGTAGGGATCGTGGATCTCCAGTTCCGGCTCGTCGTCGTGCAGTACTTCCCACAGGTTCTTTCCGGAGAAGCGCAGCAGCACCGTCATCGATGGCGACGGCATCTCGCTCCAGCTCTGCGTGACGGGCGTGGTGGCCTGCGCGGCGGCTGTGGTGGCCGGCGGCGTGGTGGCCGTAGTGGCGGCGGGATCATCCATCACGGCCACCAGTTCGGCACCGAAGCCATCGCGGCGATGCACGCTGCGCAGCGTGCCGGTGAACGACAGCGAGGCTGCCGGTACCAGTTCGGTGGGCGTACGCGTATCCAGCGGTGATGCTTGGCCCGACGGCGCCAGCACGAACGTCCAGCGGCCCAGCTGGAAGTGGCTGGCTTCACCATGCACGCGCCCGGTGGCATAGGCGTTGTACAACTGTACCGAGGCTTCCTGCACGGCCAGGTTGTAGTAGTCGCGCACCTGGGTCTGGCGGTCTTCGAAACCGCGCTGGTTGGCCGTGCGCTCGGTGAAGAACAGGTAGGCGTAGGCCTGCCGCGCGACCTGCATCCACGCGTCCAGGCGCGGCTGGAAGTCCGCATCCAGTTCGGTGATCGCGCTCTTGGCGCGGCCTGACGTGGAGTACTCGCGCTTGGGCGCGGGCAAGGTCATCGCATACTGCAGCCACAGCTCGGCCAGGCTGGAGCGCTTGTCCTCCTCGCGCACCACGATGCTGCCTTCCATGGCCTCGATGCAGGGCAGGCCTGGCTTGGCGCAGACGCCTTCGTCGAGGCCGGCGACGCGCAGGGTTTCCATGGTGGCCGAACTGAGCTTGCCGGTGGTCAGGATGTCGCCGCGTTTCAGGGCGATGTACTGGCCGGGGGTGACCGAGGCCACCTGCACCGACGGCCCGAACTGGCGCAACGTCGCGCAGCCGCCCAGGGTGAGCAGCACGGTGATGATGAGGGTCGTGCGGCCGATGAAGCCCAAGCCCGTGGTTGCCATACGATCCTCCTGCGCGGTGGCGCCACTCTAGCGGTCGGCATGTCAAAGCGGAAGATACCGGGCGGTCGGTTTGGAACGCGGAAATGCCGCCAACCGGGCGATTCAGGCATTCCCGTGTGACACTGGGGTGAACAGGATGAATGCGGGGCTGCGATGCGATGGCTTGAGACCCGTGTTCCTCCGCCTCTTGTGATGCTGTTGTGCGCCGCCATCGGCTACATGGGCAGCCGATGGCTGCCGGGCGCGGCGCTGCAGCTACCCGTGCCGGAGTTGCTTGCGGGTCTGGTGATGGCCTTCGGCGTGGTATTGAACCTGCTGCCGAAGCTGGCCTTCCGGCGCGTGGGCACCACGGTCAACCCCCTGCGGCCAGCGACGTCGAGCGTGCTGGTCACGCACGGCGTGTACCGCTACACGCGCAACCCGACGTACCTGGGCCAGGCCACTGTCCTGGCAGGTGCCATGCTGTACCTGCAGAATCTGACCGCACTGCTGGCCGTGCCACTGTTCGTGCTGTACATCAACCGATGGCAGATCATGCCGGAAGAGCGGGCACTGTCGGCCCGCTTTCCGGAGGCATACGCAGCCTTCCGCCAGCGCGTATGGCGCTGGCTCTAGCGCGGGTCAGGCAGTCACGGTGTGATCTGGCATTTCACGGCAGCGGAATAACCTTCGTAATCGTCACCGGCAATCACGTGCAGGGTGTGGCGCTTGTCGATGCGCTTCACGTAGGACGGTGCTTCGGTGTTGGCGTATTCGTTGACCGTGGTCACCGACCAGGTCTTGGCCAGGCGCTTCGGGTCGACACCGTTCAAGTAGACGAAGATGCTCTTCTCGCCCTCGGCGACATTCACGTCGGCATGGGTGACGGTACCGCCGAACAGGGCGACCGGCGTGGTTTCCGGCTCGAACGTGCCGCCAGGCTTTCTGGCCAGGCCGGCTGCCTGCAGGGCATCGATGGCCTCGGCTTCGCTGAAGGTCGAGCCTGCCTTGCAGGCCAGCAGGGCTTCGAGTGTTGCGGTGCCGGGCGGCGCGATGGCGGGTGCAGCCGCGTGCGCAGCCGGGGTCGCGGCACAAGCAGCCAGGAGCAGGGCAGAGGTGATGATCACGGTTCTCATCGCAGGTCCTTCTGTAGGTAGTGGGCAGCAACGCGGACGGAGGATGCCGCCTCATTGTGCGATGTTCCAGTCAGTGCCGCGTGCAGCAACGGATCATGGCACGCCCCGGTCGCCGTCGTCCGATTCAAGCAAGACGGCGCCGTCGCCGCGTTGTGACAACTGGTCGCCAGGGTTTCGCAACGGACAGTCCTTCAGTGACAGGCAACCACAGCCGATGCAGCCGTCAAGCTGGTCGCGCAGCTGGACCAGGCTGCGGATGCGCTCGTTCAGCATGTCGCGCCAGTTGCTGGACAGCCTTGCCCAGTCCTTCGAACTGGGCGCCCGTTCGGCTGGAAGATCATCCAGCGCGATCTTGATCGTGGCCAAGGGAACGCCCGCCCGCTGTGCGACCTTGATCACGGCAATGCGCCGCAGCACGTCGCGGCGGTAGCGGCGCTGGTTGCCGTTGTTGCGCCAACCATGGATCAGTCCCTTGGCTTCATAGAAGTGGACGGTGGCAATGCTGACCCCGCTGCGACGCGCGACTTCGCCCACGGAAAGCGGAACGCTGACATCGATCTTCATGGCCGGGGTTCCTTGACCTCATCAATACATGAGGTTTTATAAGGCAGTTCCCTTTTTCCTGCATGTGAACCCTGGGCTGCAGGTCATGAATCATAGGTTTGAACGAAAATGGAACAGCAAGGCATCGCCGTCCCCGGCACCCGCTGGGGCGATCTCCTGTCCGGCCGCAATGCAGTGCGCTCACTTGCCCTGGCGGGCGGGGTCGCACTGCATGCGGTCAACGTCTACATCGCCACCACCATGTTGCCAACCGTGGTGGAGGACATCGGTGGCCTGGATCTCTACGCATGGAACACCACGCTCTTCGTGGTCGCGTCCATCCTGGGGTCGGCATTGTCGATCAAGCTGCTTGAACGTGCCGGGCCTCGTGGAAGCTATGCACTGGCGACGCTCATCTTCGCAGCCGGTGCCGTGATCTGCGCGCTCGCGACCTCGATGCCGATGATGCTGGTGGGGCGGCTGGTGCAGGGTGTCGGCGGCGGCTTCCTGTTCGCACTGGCCTACGCCATGATCCGGCTCGCGTTCGAAGAGCCGCTCTGGCCCCGCGCGATGGCCCTGGTTTCGGGGATGTGGGGCGTGGCGACGTTGATCGGACTTGCGGTGGGCGGCGTCTTCGCCGAATGGGGCGTATGGCGGGCCGCATTCTGGTCGGTCACCGCGGTTGCCGTGTTGTTCGCGCTGCTGGCGTCGAACGTCCTTCCGCAGAGGGAGGCATCGTCTTCAGCTGCGGCCAGGTCTTCGGTCCCGTGGCTGCAGATCCTGCTGCTGACCCTGGCCGTCATCAGCGTCTCCCTTGGCAGTACATCCTCGAGCGCAGTCAACAATTTCATCGGCATCGTGATGGCCGTGTTCCTCACAGTGGTGCTGGTGAGGATCGAGTCCCGAGCGAAGCAGACGCTGCTTCCTTCCGGCGCTCTCCGGCTCCGCTCGCGGCTGGCCGCGTTGTATGGGCTGATGTCGCTGCTGGTGGTGATGATCACCAGCGGCGAGGTCTTCGTGCCACTGTTCCTGCAGGTGCTGCATCAGCAATCACCGCTTGCTGCGGGCTACCTCGCGGCGCTGATGGCGGCCGGTTGGACGCTCGGGTCGTTGGTCGGCTCCGGCTTCAGCGGGCGCGCCGTTGACCGGGCGTTGATGATCGGCCCGGCGCTGGGGTGGGTGGGCATGATCGGGCTGGCGCTGCGGGTGCCGGCTGCGGGCAGCGGTACGTGGTTGCAGATGGTGCCGATCTGCGTGGCGCTGGCCGTCATCGGGATCGGCGTGGGTCTGGCTTGGCCTCACCTGCTGACACGTGTTCTGACCTCTGCACCGCCGGAGGAACAGGAGCGCGCCGGTGCGTCGATCACCACCATCCAGCTGTTCGCCACCGCGGCCGGGGCAGCGCTTGCCGGGATGGTCGCCAATGCAGCGGGACTGATCGAGCCGGGCGGGGCCGAGGGAACCGCGCGTGCGGCCCGGTGGCTGTTTGCCACCTTCGCGCTGGCGCCGATGCTGGGCATGCTGCTGGTGAAGCGATGCCGCTTTCCGGCAGACGTGAACTGAGGAACGGAGGAGGGCGCAGCGACCTTGCCGGGCCGCTGCGCCATGCCATCAGTTGCTGGCTGCCTTCACGGCTTCGGCCGCGTCAATGATGCCTGGCCCGCAGCCACCCGGGCAGTTCGCTGCGGCGATCGGGTGCGCAGTGCGACGCAGGATGTCCTTGACCTGGTCGGTGGTCTTTGGCACCGGCGCCACCGCTTGCATCAGCGCGACGATGCCAGCGACGTGAGGCGCCGCCATCGAAGTGCCGGACATGAAGTCGAAGGCGTTGTTACCCACCGTGGACAGGATGCCCTGCGCCGGATGCTGACGGGTCGGGGCGCAGTTGGCCTGGCTAGGCGGCGTGGCCAGCGGCAGGAACTCGCCGACGGACGCGCGGCAGGACCAGGTTTCACCACCGGGTGCGGTGATATGGATGCCTGCGCCATAGTTGGAGTAGAACGCGCGTCGCCCGCCCTGATCGTTGGCAGCCACCGCGATCACGCCCTTGCAGTTCGCCGGAGCAAACTCGGACACATCCAGATTGCTGTTGCCGGCGGCGACCACCACGATGGTGCCCTGCGCGGTGATGTCGTCGATTGCATCCTGCTCGGCCGGCGAGCAGGCGCGGCGGCCGCCCAGGCTGAGATTGATGACTTCGGCCGGGTTCGCATTGGCCGGGACGTTGGGCACGTTGATGCCGGCACTCCAGAGCATGCCATCGATGATGTCGGCGGAACCGCCATTGCCCTGGTTGCCGAGTACGCGTACCGGCACGACCTTCGCGTTGTAGGCCACGCCGGCCACGCCGATCTGGTTGTTGGTCACCGCAGCGACCGTTCCAGCGACGTGGGTGCCGTGTGCGATGCCCGAGGCATCGAAGGCATCCGCGTCGCGTCCATCGCCATCGTCGGAGCCGCCACAGCCGGGATTCATTCCGCCGATGATGCATTGCCAATCACTGAACGGACGGGTCGACGAGATCATGTCGTAGCCCGGCAGCAGGTTGGCCTGCAGGTCGTTGTTGTTGAGGTAGCCCGAATCGACCACAGCCACCACCACGCCCTGGCCAGTGGAGCGATCCCACGCGCCGGGCAGGCGCGCGCCACTGGTCGGATTGCTGTAGTGCCACTGCTCGCCGTAGCGTGGGTCGTTCGGTGTGGCGAATGCGCTCATCATGTAGTTCGGCTGCACATACTCGACGTCCGGATCGTCGGCGATGCGCTGCATCAGGATCTGCGCTTCCGGGAGGTCCAGTGGCTTGTCCGTGGTGACCACGTCGGCCCCGCCGCCCATGCGGCGTTGATGGGTTACGGACGCGGCTGCTGGCGGTGCGTTGCCGATCGAACGCTTGCTGCGCTGCTGGACGCCGAGGCGCTTCTTCAGCGCATCCTGCGCGGTGGTGGCGGAGACGCGCTTGCTGCTGCCGTCCCGGTACTTGACGATGAAACTGCTGTACTGCTCGTTGCTGGCCATGCCTCGCGTCCATACCCGTTCGGTGGGTTGGGCGAAGGCGGGGGCGCTGGCCAGGACCAGGGTGATGGCGCTGGCAAGGGAAACCCGAAGCGACGTACGCATGGATACAGTTCCTTTGTGGAAGATGTGTCGAACAGGCCGTGCCCTTCGGGCTCGGCTTGGATGTGAAGGGTGCAGGTGTCCCGTGGTCTCCTTTTGATGGCGACCAAGGACGAACGGCTTCGCGGACACATCCCCCCCAAGGAGAGGGTGGGAAATTTCTGAAGTGGTTTAGTGATGTCGAAAGCGAGAGAAGATGGCGGTTGCCGACATTGCTTGACGGCATCGGACCGCGATTGCGCCGGGGCGTCGAACTTCGCAGCGGCGTAGAGCAGCCAATAAAAAAGCCCGGAAACCCACGCTGGTGGAATTTCCGGGCTTCTCCGGTCCTTGACGAACCGTTCGTTGGTGGAGGTGGGCGGAATTGAACCGCCGTCCGAAGGCACTCCATCCCCAGCACTACATGCTTAGCTCACCGTTGAATCTCATCCCCGAGCAGCACGGTGTGCAAAGCGCACCCGGGAACCAGCCTGTTGTGTTCTAGTGCCGGACTGACAGGCAGCCGCCCAGCGCGATTCCATGATAATGACTCTACGCTGCGAGCATGGACACAAGCAGTTTCGAGGCTCCGCCTAATTCGGCAGAAGGTCACGCACCGCAGTTTTTAGGCTGCGAGAGCGACCGGAGCGTAGTTGTCGTCGTTGGCAACTAGAGTTTTGCAGCTGGATTTACGAGGAAAGCTACCCCCTCGGCATGCGCCAGGCGACTTCACAACCCCCGTCGAAACCAATGCACCCCCGGTTTCTTCAAGCATTGCAAGGCTTTGGGGCCAATGCCGTCATAAAAGCTGACACTGACCCTGCCCAACGAGACGGATCTTACGGCAATCTTCCTGAACAGTCACGCGGGTGAGCGTCCGTCTCCCAGCTGATTGGCACGTTGCGATCCCTTGGGACGCCGTGCTCGAATTTCCGGTACCACTCCACGGGGGGCCTCATGGCCATTTCCGTCAGCCCCGGCAACTGGGGACAGTATCGGATCGGGCAAGAGGTGCGCGCTGGCATGCTGTCGGCTGAATCGTCCTGGTACATCCAGCCACACGCAGATCGGGCGGCGAAGGCCCTCGCGGCGGCGTTTCCGGCAACAGGTCCTGCATCAGGGCTGCAGGCCGATCTGTTGTTGAAGGCAGTGGCATCGGTCTGTGCTCAAGACGGGCCGCAATAGCGCCAAACGCTGAAGCGGGCCGGCGTAGGTGCGATCAGGCTTGATAGCATCCAGATTCCTGAAGTTGAGCCAGTGGAAGGACGCCATGACGCTAGACGTTGCAGTAACAGATGAACCCAGCGACGAAGCGCTGGAGGTGATTGGCACTGGCTTGGACCAGTTCAATCTGGAGGCTGCAGGGTGTGCCGATCGACGCGCGCTGGCGGTACTGGTTACCGATCCGGCCAGCGGCAAGGTAGTAGGGGGCCTTACCGGGCGAACCTCACTGGGCCTGTGGTTCGTGGATCTGTTCCATCTGCCAGCGGCCCATCGCGGCAACGGGCTGGGGTCGCGTGTGCTGAAGGCCGCAGAGGATGAAGCGCGGCGTCGCGGTTGCCGTTCCGGCGTGCTGTACACCCTCAGCTTCCAGGCGCCCGACTTCTATGTGAAGCATGGATGGGTCGTGTTCGGCCGGGTGCCATGCGATCCGGTCGGCACATGCAGGGTGTTCCTCAGCAAGGATCTGTCGGCGGGGTGAGCGCTGCGGGCGAGCCGCGCGTCCTGTCAATCCGCAACTTGTTGTAGAGCGTCTGTCATAGCGGATTGCTAACTTCGTGGGCACGAATTTGCGACACACTGGCGATGACCATCCGAGCCAGGACAGACACGGAGACCACGGGTGACCGATGCAAGCCAACAACGCAGCCTGCGGCAGCTGATCGGGCCGGTCGGTGCCGACTACCAGCGGCGTGCGTTGCCGCCGGGCTGGGTCTGGGCGGTGCTGGCGGTGCTGCTGGCGGCCACCTGGGTGACGGAGTTGCCGGCCACGGCAGCTGCGGCACTGGTCGCCAGCGCGGTGGTGGTGCACTGGTCGCAGCGCGGCCGCATCCATTGGCTGGGGTGGCGCCTGCCGGGTCTGGCAGTGCTGGCCGCCCTGCTGTGGGGGCCGGAAGTGCTGTCGCAGTGGTTCGAGCACGGGCTGGCTGTGGTGCTGATGTCGCTGGCCAGTCTCAGCATCGGCGTGCATGTGTGGCAGTCGCGACAGATGGCGCGCCAGCTGCAGGGCGCGGCCGATGCACTGGACGACGCCCAGTTGCTGGCGTTGCTGCCGGCTGATGCCGCGAACCTGGCCCAACAGTGGCGCTTGGGCGATGACCGTTACGCACCGGAGCTGGCGGTAGTGATGCACCTGGCGGTGATGCACGCGGCGCTGTCGCCGCGGATGCGCAGGCAGGGCATGCTGGCGGGGTGACCCGCCTTTTGTAGAGTCGAGCCATGCTCGACTGCTTTTCTTACCGAAGCCGAGCATGGCTCGGCTCTACAGAAAGCCAAGGCAGCCGAGCATGGCTCGGCTCTACATGGTCATGTGCAACGGCCTTACGCGTCGCGGTTGCCGCGACGCATCACGCGCTGCTTCTCGATCGCCCAGTCGCGGTCCTTGGCGGCATCGCGCTTGTCGTGGGTCTGCTTGCCCTTGGCCAGCGCGACTTCGAGCTTGATCTTGTTCTTGCTCCAGTACATCGCGGTGGGCACGATCGTGTAGCCATCGCGCTCGACCTTGCCGACCAGCTTGTCGATCTCGCTCCGGTGCAGCAGCAGCTTGCGATCGCGCCGGTCGTTGGCCACGACATGGGTCGAGGCCTGGATCAACGGAGTGATCTGCGCGCCGATCAGGAAGATCTCACCATCCTTCACGTAGGCGTAGGCGTCGACGATGTTGCCGCGGCCAGCACGGATCGATTTCACCTCCCAGCCCTGCAGGGCCAGGCCAGCTTCGAAGCGGTCTTCGATGTGGTACTCGTGGCGGGCACGCTTGTTCAACGCGATGGTTTTGTTGGCCGTCGCGCTCTTTGCTTTATCCTTGCCGCTGTTCTTGCTCATTTCCGTATTGTCTCCGATTCGGGCCCGCCCGGTCGATTGCCGAAACGTCCTGTATTCATGCCTACTATCCGCCGCAGCGCCCTGGTCGAACATTCGGCCGCGCGCATGTTCGACCTGGTCAATGATGTCCAGGCCTATCCGCGCCGTTTCCGCTGGTGTTCGGCTGCCCAGATCCTGGAGCAGGGCGAGGACCGGCTGGTAGCGCGCCTGGACCTGGGCCTGGGCTCGTTCAGCACCTGGTTCCAGACTGAAAACACACTGCAGCGCCCGCACAGCATCGATATGCAGCTGCGCGATGGCCCGTTCAAGCAGCTGCACGGCCGCTGGGAGTTCCATGCGCTGGCCGAAGATGCCTGCAAGGTCACCCTGACCCTGGACTTCGAGCCCAGTTCGCGCCTGCTCGGTCCGGCGCTGGCATTGGGCTTCCAGAGCCTGGCCGACCGCATGGTCAACGACTTCATCCGCGTTGCCGACGAGGCCTGAGCGATGATCGAGGTCGAGGTGGTGCTGGCCTGGCCGCAGCGGGTGCTTTCGCGCCGGTTGCAGCTGGACGAGGGCGCGACCGTGGCCGAGGCCATTGCCGCTGCTGCGCTGGAAGGCAGTGCCGACTGCCCGGCGGCGGCCGTGCATGGGCTGCTGGCGCGCCCGCAGCAGGTGCTGCTGGATGGCGACCGCATCGAGCTGCTACGCCCGTTGCAGGCCGACCCCAAGGACAACCGCCGGCGTCGCGCGCTCGGCGGTTGATTCCTGTCGCCCGTCCGCGAGGACGGGCAGGGGGCGTCAGCGACCCTTCTTCTTCTTGTCCTTCGGCAGATTGCGGCCGAACTGGCGCACGGTCTGCTGGGCCAGGGCCTTGTCGTTACCCGGGAAGTAATCGCCTTCCCAGCGGGTCACGTTGTCATTGTCGAAGAACACGGTGAAGTTCTTCACCTCGGTACGGCCCAGGCGGTTCACGCGCTGGCTGGAGGTGTAGTCCCAGCGCTGGGCGTGGAACGGGTCCGGAATGGACGGGGTGCCCAGCAGCGCAGTGACCTGCTGCTTGCTCTGCCCGACCTGCAGCTTGGCCACGGCATCTTCCCGGATCAGGTTGCCCTGATAGATGGGTTGCTTGTAGATGATGCCGCACCCGGTGGTGGACAGGGCGACGGCGGCGACCAACAGGAGATTGCGCATCGGGACTGGCGGTTGGGGAAATCAAACCGATGATACACTCCCGGCGTGCCACCGCGACCCAATCCGAGGCAGCTGGCGCTAAATCGCCAATGAACGGAGACCTATGGAAACCCACGACCTGCGAAAAGTCGGCCTGAAGGTGACCCATCCACGGATGCGGATCCTGGCGCTGCTTGAACAGCGCAATGCCCAGCACCACATGACCGCCGAAGACATCTACCGCCAGCTGCTCGAGCATGGCGACGAGATCGGCCTGGCGACGGTCTACCGGGTGCTGACCCAGTTCGAGGCCGCCGGCCTCGTGCTCAAGCACAATTTCGAAGGCGGCCAGGCCGTCTACGAGCTGGACCGTGGCGGCCACCACGACCATATGGTCGACGTGGACAGCGGCAAGATCATCGAGTTCGAAAGCCACGAGATCGAGGAGCTGCAGCGCAAGATCGCGGCCGACCACGGCTACGAGCTGGAAGAGCATTCGCTGGTGCTGTACGTGCGCAAGAAGCGCAAGTAAGCCGTTCGGGCCAGCTGGATGCGACGAAACCCCGGGCCTGCCCGGGGTTTTTCGTTGCTTACGGCAGATCCACGCCATGCGGGAGGGGCCCCATCAACACCTCCATATCCACCGCCTCGGCCATGGCCCGGTTGCCCGCATCGCCCGGGTGCAGGTGATCGCCGGAGTCGTAGGCGGCGGCCATCCGTGACGGATCGGCCGGGTCGCGCAGCGCCGGATCCAGGTCGATCACTGCATCGAACGGGCTGTCACTGCGCAGCCAGGCATTGAGCTGCTGGCGCAGGGCCTCCTTGTCCGGCTGGTAGTAGTCGTCCAGCGGCGTGCCGGGCAGGGCGCCGGCGAACGGCGTCAGGGTGGCGCCGAGGATGCGTAGACCCCGCCGATGGGCCTGCTCGGCCAGGGTGCGATACCCCGCCTGCAGTTCGGCCAGCGTGGGCCGGGCCTGGTTCCGGGCGAAGGCGGTGCCGGGCCAGCTGATGTCATTGATGCCGATCAGCACGACTACGCTGACCACGCCTGGTTGATCCAGCACGTCACGCCGGAAGCGGGCCAGGGCGGATTCGCCCATGCCATCGCGCAGCAGCCGCCCCCCGGAAATACCGGCGTTGACCACGGCAACGCCCCGCGGTGCCAGACGCGCCGCCAGATGGTCGGTCCAGCGCTGGTCCAGATCGAGGCTGGCGGTGGCGCCATCGGTAATCGAGTCGCCGATCACCACCACGCTGCGTGCGCTGGCAGCGGCCTCGACCTCGATGCCGGCCAGGAACAGGCGGGCAGTGGTGCTGCTGGCCCCGCTCAGAGCTTGGGTCAGGCTCTGGTCGCCGGGCGCAATCCAACTGGTCTGCCTGCCCTCCCAATGGAACGTCTGTACCGGCATCGGTTCCGGCACAAAGACACTGATCTGCAACGCCTGGCGATCATCCGTGGCCAGTGGCAGCGGATCGCTCAGCCGTTCCTGACCGGGCTCGATCGATACGCCGGGCTGGCCGTCGAAACTGAGCGGCTGCGGGGTGACACCGGCGTGTGCGGCCACGCTGGCCGCCCCGATCCGCAGCGGCTGGGTGCCGTAGGCATTGCTCAGCCGCACCCGCAGCCGGGGCCCGCCCAGGCTGATGCGCGCGGTCTGGCGGAAGGTCTGGTCCTGCAGCGTGGCCGGGACCAGGGTCGGGAACAGGAAATCGGCGCCCCAGACCGGTTGCGGACTAGCCTGCCAGCTGGCGACCCAGTGCGGGGCCGGGGCGGCACTGGCTGCGCTGGAGAGGGCGATCAAGGCGGTCGCGGTGAGCTGGCTGAGGCGGTTCATCGGGCAATCCCGGGAGGAGGGAGGGCCATGGTGATTCTCCGTCGATCTGTGAACTAGACTGCGCATGGATAATCATCTGTGAACTGGATTCATCGCCATGGCGCGACCCGACATCAACCGATCCGGCGAACTGGAAGTGTTCGTGCGGGTGATCGAGACCGGTGGCTTCTCCGCCGCGGCCCGTACCCTGGACATGACGCCGTCGGCAGTCAGCAAGCTGGTAGCCCGGCTGGAGCAACGGCTGGGTACGCGCCTGCTGCAGCGCTCCACCCGCCAGCTGCAGCTGACCCCGGAAGGCTGCGCATTCTACGAGCGCGGCCTGCGCGTGCTGGCCGACCTGGAGGAGGCCGAGCGCTGTGCCAGCGCCCATGCCGAGCCGCGCGGACGCCTGCGGGTCAATTCCAACGTGCCGTTCGGCCAGCATTTCCTGTTGCCGCTGCTGCCGGCATTCCTGGAGCGCAATCCGCAGGTGGGGGTGGATCTGACCTTGAACGACGAGGTGATCGACCTGCTTGAGCAGCGCACCGACGTGGCGGTGCGGGCCGGCCCGCTGAAGAGTTCCAGCCTGGTGGCGCGATGGCTGGGTGCGACGCGGATGATGATCGTGGCCGCGCCAGCCTACGCGCAGCGGCATGGACTGCCGCGCAACGCTGAGGAGCTGATGTCGCACAACCGTCTGGACATCGGCCATGCGCGTGCGATGCAGGGCTGGCCGCTGCTGCAGGACGGTCGCGAGCGCATGCTGCTGCCCAGTGGCAATGCCCGCGCCAGCAACGGCAACGCGCTGCGGCAGCTGGTGCTGGGCGGGTTGGGCATGGCGCGGCTGGCGACCTACCAGGTGCAGGAGGACATCGCCGCCGGACGCCTGTTGCCGGTGCTGGAGGAGGCCAACCCCGGTGACCTGGAAGAGGTGCACGCGGTGTTCCTGGGGCAGGGCGGCTACCTGCCGCTGAGGGTGCGTGCGTTCCTCGATTTCCTGGTGGAAACGGTGGATCTGGCGCGGCCACGGGGGTAGTGCCGGCCGCTGGCCGGCAATCTCATGATCTTCGTTCACCTGTGTTGGGTTGCCGGCCAGCGGCCGGCACTACCTCGCGCGTTGTAGATCCACGCCATGCGTGGATAACCGCGAACAGGCCTCAGACCTGCAGCAGCTTGCGTGCGGCGGCGCGCGCTTCCTTGCTCACTTCCACGCCGCCCAGCATGCGCGCCAGTTCTTCCTCGCGTGCCTTGCTGTCCAGCTTTTCCACCGCGCTCTGGGTCATGCCTTCCACCGGGGCCTTGCTGACCCGGTAATGCGCGTGGCCCTTGGAGGCGACCTGCGGCAGGTGGGTCACGCACAGCACTTGGCGCTTCTCGCCAAGGGCGCGCAGCTTCTGGCCGACGATGTCCGCCACCGCGCCGCCGATGCCGGAGTCGACTTCGTCGAACACCATGGTCGGTACTGCATCCAGGTCCAGCGCGGCCACTTCGATGGCCAGCGAAATGCGCGACAGTTCACCGCCCGAGGCCACCTTGCGCAGGGCGCGCGGCGGCTGGCCGGCGTTGGCCGCCACCAGGAACTCCACGCGTTCGGCACCCTGCGGATCGGGCTTGCCAGTGTCCTGTGGCTCCAGCTCGATCAGGAACTGGCCGCCGCCCATGCCGAGCTCGGCGATGATGCCGGTGGTGGTGGCCGACAGTTCGGCAGCGGCGCTGCGACGGCTGACGGTCAGCACCTCGGCCTGTACGCGCCAGGCCGCAGCGGCCTTGTCGATTTCGCCGGCCAGGCGCTGCAGGCGTTCGTCGGCGCCGCGCAGCTGTTCGACTTCGGCATGCATGCGCTCGCGCTGCGCGCCCAGCTCGTCCATCGGCACGCGGTGCTTGCGGGCCAGGTCGTGCAGGCGGCCGAGACGACGCTCGTTCTCCTCGAACTGCTCCGGGTCGGCGTCGAGGTCGTCATGCACGCGGTCCAGCAGCGACAGGGCTTCGTGCAGCTGGATCGAGGCGTTCTCGATCAGGCCGTCCACCTCGCCCAGGCGCGGGTCGTGTTCGATCAGGCGCGACAGCTCGTGGCGCACCTGCTGCAGCAGGTCCAGCGCGGAACTGCCGTCGTCGCCATTGAGCTGGTTGCTGGCCGCCTGGCAGGCGCTCAGCAGGGCGCTGGCGTGGGCCTGGCGGCGGTGGCTGGCACCGAGTGCGACGATCGACTCCGGTTCCAGATCTTCGCGGTCCAGTTCGCGCAGCTGGTGCTCCAGGAAGCCGATCCGGTCACTGACGTCGCCCTGTTGCGACAGCGCCAGCGATTCATCGACCAGAGCCTGCCAGGCCGCGGCGGCGCGGCGCACCTGGCGGCGCTCGTTCTCGTTGCCGGCATAGGCATCCAGCAGGGCCAGCTGCGACGGGCGCGTCAGCAGGGCCTGCTGTTCGTGCTGGCCGTGGATCTCCACCAGCAGCGAGGCCAGGTCGCCCAGCTGGGCCAGGGTCACCGGACGGCCATTGATCCACGCCCGGGAACCGCCATCGGCACGGATCACACGGCGCAGCTGGCATTGTTCCTCGTCGTCCAGCTCGTTGTCGGCCAGCCACTGGCGCGCGGCCTGCAGCTGGTCCAGCGCGAACTCGGCGGAAAGTTCGGCGCGCGCAGCGCCGTGGCGGACCACGCCACTGTCGGCGCGCAGGCCGGACAGGAAGCCCAGCGCGTCGACCATCAGCGACTTGCCGGCGCCGGTCTCGCCTGAAACCACGGTCATGCCTGGCCCGAACTCCAGTTCGGTGGCGCGGACGACGGCAAAATCCTTGATCGAAAGATGTCTGAGCATGGGTAAGGGGGTATCAGCAGCCGCGCAACGCTAGCACGCGGGCGAGGGAGGTCCAATGACTTGCCAAGGTGATGCGCCGCCATTATCTAGTGTCCGTGTCTCACAGGTTGATTCCATGCACGGTTCTCCCGACCAGCTTGCCCCGCGTGCGCGCCATCTGCTGCGCACGCTGATTGCGCGTTACATCCAGGACGGTGAGCCGGTCGGCTCGCAGACGCTGGCGCGTGTGGCTGGCCTGGAGGTCAGCCCGGCCACCATCCGCAACATCCTCGGCGACCTTGAAGACCTGGGGCTGCTGGCGTCGCCGCATACCTCGGCCGGGCGCATCCCGACCGCGCATGGCTACCGGGTGTTCGTCGACAGCCTGCTGCAGATGCAGCCGCCGGGCGAGGGCGAGCTGGCCCGTCTGCGTCAGGAGCTGGCCAGCGGCGGCAGCACCCAGGCCCTGCTCGGCAGCGCCTCGGAGCTGCTGTCGGCGATGAGCCACTTCGTCGGCGTGGTCAGCGCCCCGCGGCGCGAGCAGTTCGCCTTCCGCCAGATCGATTTCGTGGCGCTGGACGGGCGCCGGGTGCTGGCGATCCTGGTGTTTGCCGACAACGAGGTGCAGAACCGGGTCATCGAGACCCGCCAGGACTTCGCGCCAGGCCAGCTGGAGCAGGTCGCCAACTACCTCAATGCCCATTTCGCCGGCCTGCCGATGGCCGAGATCCGCACCCGCCTGCTGCTGGAGCTGCGCGATGCCCGTTCCGAGCTGGAGCAGCTGCTGGCGCACAGCATCGAACTGGCCGAGCAGGCCCTGCAGCCGGCCGCCGACGACATGCTGGTGGCCGGCCAGACCCGCCTGATGGGGGTGCAGGACCTGTCCGACCTGGAGCGCCTGCGCGAACTGTTCGAGCTGTTCTCCAGCAAGCGCGAGATCCTGCAGCTGCTGGAGCGCACCATCCAGGCCCCGGGGGTGCGCATCTTCATTGGCGAGGAGACCGGGATGATGCCGCTGCAGGGGGTCTCGCTGGTCACCGCCCCGTACACCGCCAATGGCCAGGTACTGGGCGTGCTGGGCGTGATCGGCCCCAAGCGGATGGCCTACGACCGCATGATTCCGCTGGTCCAGGCCACTGCCGATGTGCTCGGCGCGGCCTTTTCACCGGCCGGGCGCACTCCCGGAACATCCGACGCTTGAAACGCAGCATCCCGCCCACACTAGGGTGGGTGGAGGCGGAGACTGACCGCCAGGGACCCAGACATGAACCACGAACATCCAGATATCGAATCCCAGCAGACTGCCGCCGATGCGGCCGCCGCCGCCGGCGTCAACGACGAAGTGGAGCGCCTGCGCGCCGAAGTCGAGCAGATCAAGGCCGATGCGCTGCGTGAGCGCGCCGACCTCGAGAACCAGCGCAAGCGTGTTGCCCGTGACATTGAGCAGGCCCGCAAGTTCGCCAACGAGAAGCTGCTTGGCGAGCTGCTGCCGGTATTCGACAGCCTGGATGCCGGCCTGAAGGCCGCCGGCGACGACCCGCATCCGCTGCGCGAAGGCCTGGAGCTGACCTACAAGCAGCTGCTGAAGGTCGCTGCCGACAACGGCCTGGTCCTGCTGGACCCGATCGGCCAGCCGTTCAACCCGGAACACCACCAGGCGATCAGCCAGGTGCCGACCCCGGGCGCCGCCCCGGGCAGCGTGGTGACCGTGTTCCAGAAGGGCTACCTGCTCAACGAGCGCCTGCTGCGGCCGGCGCTGGTGGTGGTGGCCGCCGATTGATCGGCCGGGCCGGGCCATGCCCGGTCCCGGTCGTGCCAGGCCATGCCTGGCAAGGTTTTCCAGGCGCTGAACACAGCGTTCGGGAGGTGGCTTGAATGTTCCACGAGCCCCCCCCACATCGTATTCATCCACCGGCCGAGCGGCCGGACTGACCCCAACAAGCATCCTCAGGAGTCTCCCCCATGGGCAAGATCATTGGTATCGACCTCGGCACCACCAACTCGTGCGTGGCGATCATGGACGGCGGCAAGGCCCGCGTCATCGAGAATTCGGAAGGCGATCGCACCACCCCGTCGATCGTCGCCTACACCAAGGACGGCGAAGTCCTGGTCGGCGCCTCGGCCAAGCGCCAGGCCGTCACCAACCCGAAGAACACCTTCTACGCGGTGAAGCGCCTGATCGGCCGCAAGTTCACCGACGCCGAAGTGCAGAAGGACATCGCGCACGTCCCGTACGGCATCCTGGCCCATGACAATGGCGACGCCTGGGTGTCGACCAGCGACGGCAAGAAGATGGCCCCGCAGGAAATCTCGGCCAAGGTGCTGGAAAAGATGAAGAAGACCGCCGAGGACTTCCTCGGTGAGAAGGTCACCGAAGCGGTCATCACCGTGCCGGCCTACTTCAACGACAGCCAGCGCCAGGCGACCAAGGACGCCGGCCGCATTGCGGGCCTGGACGTCAAGCGCATCATCAACGAGCCGACTGCGGCTGCGCTGGCCTATGGCCTGGACAAGGGTGACAACAAGGATCGCAAGATCGTGGTGTACGACCTGGGCGGCGGCACCTTCGACGTCTCGGTGATCGAGATCGCCAACGTCGACGGCGAGAAGCAGTTCGAAGTGCTGGCCACCAACGGCGACACCTTCCTGGGCGGCGAAGACTTCGACAACCGCGTCATCGAGTACCTGGTTGAAGAGTTCAACAAGGACCAGGGCATCGACCTGCGCAAGGATCCGCTGGCCCTGCAGCGCCTGAAGGACGCCGCCGAGCGCGCCAAGATCGAGCTGTCCAGCGCCCAGCAGACCGAAGTGAACCTGCCGTACGTCACCGCTGACGCCTCGGGTCCGAAGCACCTGAACATCAAGCTGACCCGCGCCAAGCTGGAAGCGCTGGTGGAAGACCTGATCAAGAAGTCGATCGAGCCGTGCCGCGTTGCCCTGAACGATGCCGGCCTGCGTTCGAGCGACATCAGCGAAGTGATCCTGGTCGGTGGCCAGACCCGCATGCCGAAGGTGCAGCAGGCGGTGACCGAGTTCTTCGGCAAGGAACCGCGCAAGGACGTCAACCCGGACGAAGCCGTGGCACTGGGTGCTGCGATCCAGGGCGGCGTGCTGGGCGGCGACGTCAAGGATGTGCTGCTGCTGGACGTGACCCCGCTGTCGCTGGGCATCGAGACCATGGGCGGCGTGTTCACCAAGATCATCGAGAAGAACACCACCATCCCGACCAAGGCCTCGCAGGTGTTCTCCACCGCCGAGGACAACCAGTCGGCCGTGACCGTGCACGTGCTGCAGGGTGAGCGCGAACAGGCCCGCTTCAACAAGTCGCTGGCCAAGTTCGACCTGTCCGGCATCGAGCCGGCCCCGCGCGGCCTGCCGCAGGTGGAAGTGTCCTTCGACATCGACGCCAACGGCATCCTGCACGTGTCGGCCAAGGACAAGAAGACCAACAAGGAACAGAAGGTCGAGATCAAGGCCGGTTCGGGCCTGTCCGAGGAAGAGATCGCACGCATGGTCGCCGACGCGGAAGCCAACCGCGAAGAAGACAAGAAGTTCCAGGAGCTGGTGCAGGCCCGCAACCAGGCCGACGCCCTGATCCACGGCACCCGCAGCGCCATCACCGAGCACGGCAGCAAGGTCGGCGGCGATGTCATCGGCAAGGTCGAGGCGGCGCTGGCCGACCTGGAAACCGCGATGAAGGGTGACGACAAGGCACAGATCGAAGCCAAGTCGAAGGCACTGGAAGAAGCCGGCCAGTCGCTGTTCGCCGCCGCTTCGGCCGACCAGGGCGGTGCCGCCCCGGGTGCCGACGCTGGCAATGCGGGCAAGCCGCAGGATGACGTGGTGGACGCCGAGTTCACCGAAGTCAAGGACGACAAGAAGTCCTGATCCGGACCGACACGGGACGCTGGCCATCAGCGTCCCGTTGTCGCATCAGGGTCCTGACCGCCCACCGGCGTGTCGGGGCGCCCGACGCAAGAGCGGACCTGGTTCCGCTCTTCCGCTTTGACGAATCCCGACTTTCCGGAACCCGATTCACGATATGAGCAAGCGCGATTACTACGAAGTGCTGGGCGTTGCCCGCACCGCCAACGACGAAGAGCTGAAGAAGGCCTACCGTCGCTGCGCGATGAAGTTCCACCCGGACCGCAACCCGGGTGATGCGGCGGCCGAAGCCTCCTTCAAGGAGTGCAAGGAAGCCTACGAAGTGCTGTCCGACGGCAACAAGCGCCGCATGTACGACAGCCATGGCCACGCCGCGTTCGAGCACGGCATGGGCGGAGGCGGTCCGGGCGGCCCGGACATGAACGATATCTTCGGCGATATCTTCGGCAACATCTTTGGCGGTGGCGGCGGTGGTCCGCGCCAGGCCCGTCGTGGCGCCGACATCGGCTACGTGATGGAACTGGACCTGGAAGAGGCCGTGCGCGGCGTCGAGCGCCGCATCGAGATCCCGACCCTGGCCGAGTGCGGCGACTGCGATGGCAGTGGCTCCGAAGACGGCAAGGTCGAGACCTGCAACGTGTGCCATGGCCGCGGCCAGGTGCGCATCCAACGCGGCATCTTCGCCATGCAGCAGGCCTGCCACAACTGCGGCGGCCGCGGCCAGATCATTGCCAAGCCCTGCAAGACCTGCCACGGCAATGGCCGTGTCGAGGAAGACAAGGTGCTGTCGGTGAAGGTGCCGGCGGGCGTCGATACCGGCGACCGCATCCGCCTGCAGGGCGAAGGCGAGGCCGGTCCGGCCGGTACGCCGCCGGGCGACCTGTACGTGGAAGTGCGCGTGCGCGAGCATGCGATCTTCCAGCGCGATGGCGACGATCTGCACTGCGAAGTGCCGATCCGCATCTCGCAGGCGGCACTGGGTGACACCGTGCGCGTGGCCACCCTGGGCGGCGAAGCGGAGATCCGCATCCCGGCCGAGACCCAGACCGGCAAGCTGTTCCGCCTGCGTGGCAAGGGCGTGCGTTCGGTGCGCAGCCGCAGCGAAGGCGACCTGTACTGCCGTGTGGTGGTGGAGACCCCGGTCAACCTCACCAACGAGCAGCGCAAGCTGCTGGAGCAGTTCGAAGCCACCTTCGTCGGCGAGGAAGCGCGCAAGCATTCGCCGAAGTCGGCCACCTTCATGGATGGCGTGAAGGGCTTCTGGGACCGGATGACGTCCTGAGTTTTCAACGCAAACGTTGAACGGCAGCGCCGGGCCATGCCCGGCGTTTTCGTTTGCGGTCAGCGGAAAAACGCCGCTGGTGTCTGCCCCAGCTGCCGCTTGAACATGCTGGTGAATGCGCTGGGGCTGTCATAGCCCATCGCCAGCGCGACATCGATGACTTTGTCGCCGACCGCCAGTCGCTCCAGGGCGGCCAGCAGCCGCGCCTGCTGCCGCCACTGCCCGAAGGTCATGCCCAGTTCACTGGCGAAATGACGCTGGATGGTTTTCACGTCCACCTGCAGCGCCTGCGCCCAGTCCTGCAGGGTGGCGTCGTCGCCGGGATGTTTCTGGATGTGCTGGCAGATCCGCTGCAGGCGCGGGTCGGAGGGCGAGGGCAGGTGTAGCGGCAGCACGTCCATGCGGTGCAGCTCGTCCAGCAGCAGGCGCACCACGCGGCCGTCGCGGCTGTCATCCACATGCGCGGTCTCGATCAGGCTGGCGGCGAGCAGCAGCTCGCGCAGCAACGGCGCTACCTGTACCGCGAACGCCTCGTCCGGCAGCTGCGGCGCGAAGTCCGGTTCCACATACAGGCTGCGCATATGCACCTCAGCGATGCAGTCCACCGCATGGGCCATGCCGGCCGGCACCCAGATCGCGCGGGTCGAGGGCACCACCCAGCGGCCGCCATCCGCACGCACCACCATCAGTCCGGACATGGCGAACACCAGCTGGTGACGGCGATGCCGGTGGGGCGCGATGTGGGTGCCGGGTTTGTAGTGGCGGGCGCGGCAGGTCACCGGGCGGTGCACCGGAACCTCGTTCCACGGCGCAGTCTCGCGGACCGGGCAGGGAGTGTCCTTTTTGCGATATGCCATGACCCGAACGCGGCAGAAGGGAGGGGGAGGCCACCGTAGCATGCGTGGCTCGCCCCCAACCTGACTGTGTCCATGTCGACCCTGGCTTCTCCCGCAACGACCTCACGCCCGGTGGCCCCCGGCGTGCTGGCCGCCATCTCCACCTCGCATGTCGTCAACGACATGATGCAGTCGCTGATCCTGGCCATCTATCCGGTGATCAAGGGCGGCTTCAATCTCAGCTTCACCCAGATCGGTCTGATCACGCTGACCTACCAGCTTACCGCCTCGATCTTCCAGCCGTTGATCGGCATGGCCACCGACCGTCGCCCAGCCCCGTACTCGCTGCCGATCGGCATGGCCTCGACCCTGTGCGGCATGCTGCTGCTCGGCTTCGCACCGAACTACGCGGTTGTGCTGATGGCTGCGGCGATGGTCGGTATTGGCTCGGCCATCTTCCATCCGGAGGCCTCGCGCATCGCGCGACTGGCCTCGGGCGGCCGTCACGGCTTCGCGCAGTCGGTGTTCCAGGTGGGTGGCAATTTCGGAACAGCGCTGGGCCCGTTGATCGCCGCCGCAGTGATCGTGCCGTATGGCCAGCACGCCGCATCGTGGTTTGCCGGTGCTGCCCTGATCGGCATCGCATTGCTGACCTATGTCGGCCGCTGGTACGCGTTGCATCTGGGCACGCCACGACCGGTCAGCACGGCTGCGATGGCGCCGCGGCATCCGCCGCGCACCGTGGCCAAGGTACTGGCGATCCTGCTGGTGCTGATCTTCAGCAAGTACTTCTACATGGCCAGCATCGGCAGCTACTTCACCTTCTACCTGATCCACCACTTCGGCATTCCGGTGGCGCAGGCCCAGCTGCATCTGTTCGCGTTCCTGGTGGCGTCCGCCGCCGGCGGCTTCCTTGGTGGCCCGCTGGGTGACCGCATCGGCCGCAAGCCGATCATCTGGACCTCGATCCTGGGCGTGGCGCCGTTCGCGCTGATGCTGCCGCATGCTGATCTGCTGTGGACGACCGTGCTGGCGGTGCTGATCGGCTTCGTGCTGTCGTCGGCGTTCTCGGCGATCGTGGTGTACGCGCAGGAGATGATGCCGCACCGCATCGGCATGGTGTCCGGCCTGTTCTTCGGCTTCGCCTTCGGCATGGGTGGGCTTGGGGCGGCTGTGCTGGGCCTGCTGGCGGACAAGACCAGCATCGAGTACGTCTACCAGTTGACCGCGTTCCTGCCGCTGCTGGGCATCGTGGCGGCGTGGCTGCCACCGTCGCGGCCTGCTGCTCACTGAGGGGGTGGGGTTTGCAGGGCTTGCAGCCCTGCACCTGCAGAGGCAACGTCAACGTCAAAAGCCTGCATTCCGCGGGTTGGCGGGGTGGGTCCGGTAGGTGTCGACCTTGGTCGACACGGTAGATCCACGCCATGCGTGGATGAATTCATTCGATATCTGACAGATGTGTCGACCAAGGTCGACACCTACCAACAGCCGCGCGGAACAACAGCCGCAGTTACCAACAGCCGCGTGAACCTGTCGAAGATGGGGCGGTGTCGGATTGCGGGGTGTCAGCGGCATGGATGCGGCTGCCAAGCCTACAAGGACGTACTTGCGGCGTCCCCGCACTCCGACACCGCCCCGCCACCCCACGGAATGCCGCTTTGGCTTCGGCCGTTGCGGTTGCCGTTGCATTGAGCAGGTGCAGGGCTGCAAGCCCTGCCGAAAACTCCCTTGGGCGTAGAATGCGGCCATGAGCGAATCCCTTGATAACCACCTGGTCCACGGCCGCCGCCAGCGGCCGGATGGTCCGTCGCCGATCGATGTCATCTCGGTCCAGTCGCAACTTGTCTACGGCCACGCCGGCAACAGCGCCGCCGTACCGCCGATGCGTGCGCTCGGTGTGCGCGTCGCGGAAATTCCGACCGTGTTGCTGAGCAATGCGCCGTTCTACGACACCACGCGCGGTCGGGTGCTGCCCGCCGACTGGTTCGCCGACCTGCTGCTGGGCACCCACGAGCGCGGCCTGCCGCAGCGGGCGAAAATGCTGGTTTCCGGCTACTTCGGCAGCACCGCCAACGGTGCCGCCTTCGCCGACTGGCTGGACAACATCCTGCCGGTCTGTCCGCAGCTGCGTTACTGCCTGGATCCGGTGATTGGTGACACCCACACCGGCCCCTACGTGGAACCGGGCCTGGAAGCGATCTTCGCCGAGCGATTGCTGCCGCATGCCTGGCTGGTGACCCCGAACGCCTTCGAACTGAATCGTCTGACCGGTATGCCGGCACTGGCCGAGGCCGATGCCATCGCCGCCGCGCGCACGCTGCTGGACCGTGGCCCGCACTGGGTGATCGCGCACAGCGTGGGCGGTAACCCGGGTGAGCTGGTGACCCTGGCGGTCGGTCGCGAGGAAACCTGGCGCTGGACTTCGCCGCTGCTGCCGGTGGACGTGGCCGGCACCGGTGACGTGCTGATGTCGCTGGTGGTGTCGTTCCTGTTGCGAGGTGAATCGATGCAGCAGGCGATTTCGCGTGCGATTGCCGGTACCCATGCGGCGCTGGAGGCGACTCTGGACAATGGCTTCGAAGAGTTCGACGTGATCGCGGCGGCGCCTGCCGCACTGGCCGAAGGCACGCGCTTCCGCGCCGAACGCGTGGCATGAGCGGCTTGCTCGAACGCACGCCGCGCACGGTCGGCATCGTCGGCAGTGCCGGCGCCTATGGGCGCTGGCTGAGCCGCTTCTTCCAGCAGCACATGCAGCTGCAGGTGATCGGCCACGATCCGGCCGATCCGGACTCGCATACGCCGGAACAGCTGCTGGCGCAGGCCGACGTGCTGGTGTTCTCGGCACCGATCCGGCATACGCCGGCTCTGATTGCCGAGTACGTGCGGCAGTCGGCCGGCCGTGAGCAGGACCGGCTGTGGCTGGACGTGACCTCGGTGAAGGAAGCGCCGGTGCAGGCGATGCTGGCCTCTCAAGCCGAAGTGGTTGGCCTGCACCCGATGACCGCGCCACCCAAGGCGCCGACCCTGAAGGGCCGGGTGATGGTGGTCTGCGAAGCGCGGCTGCAGCACTGGCAGCCATGGGTCGATACGCTGTGCACGGCGCTGCAGGCCGAGTGCGTGCGGGCCACGCCGCAGCACCACGACCAGATGATGGCGCTGGTACAGGCGATGGTGCATGCCACCCACCTGGCCCAGGCCGGCGTGCTGCGCCAGTACCAGCCGCAGCTGGGCGATCTGGCCGCGATGATGCCGTACCGCTCGGCATCGTTCGAGCTGGACACGGCGATCATCTCGCGCATCCTGTCGCTCAACCCGGCGATCTACGAAGACATCCAGTTCGGTAACCCGTACGTGGCGCCGATGCTGGAACGGCTGGTCGGCCAGCTGCAGGCCCTGCAGGCGCAGGTCGGGCAGGGCGACGACCGTGCGCGTAGTGAATTCCGCGAGCAGCTGCTGTCGGCAAACCGCGGTGCCTTCGGCGAGCAGGCGCTGGCGGACGGCAACTACACCTTTGAACGCGTGGGTTATCTGCTGGCTGACCTGACCGAGCGTAATGCGTTGTCGGTGCACCTGCCGGAAGACCGGCCCGGCTCGCTGCGTGAGCTGCTGAACGTGTTCGAGCAGCATCGCATCAGCCTGGCTTCGATCCATTCCTCGCGCACGCCTGGTGGCGAAGTGCATTTTCGCATCGGGTTCGTGGCCGGCAGCGATGCGGCGGCGATCACCCGGGCAGCAGCCGACGTGGACGCCAGCGGCATCGGGCGGGTGCTGGGCTGAATTCATCCACAGGCGGTGTGGATGGTTCCTGAGCAAACGTGTGGATAACCTTGCTCAGGCCTTGGCAGCAAAGGCTGTCAAGATGCTTGGTGAAAAATTGATCACGCCTTTTGTAGCGTCGAGCCACGCTCGATTGCCCTTGGCAAAAGCGTGTCGACCAAGGTCGACATCTACCAGAGGCAAGAAAGCGGGTCGATCAAGGTCGACACCCGCCAGAGCGGGGCGATACGAAATCGGGTAGCGCCGGGGTCATGCCCGGCGAACCTCAGATCGTCAGCCGCAGCTCGCCGCCACTGGTGGTGAACTCGCGGCCATCGCGCACCAGCGGCCGCCCGTCATCCAGTTCGTAGCGTGGCGTGGCTTCGGAGTGATGCCCGCTGCCATTCGCCTCGGGCTTGAACTCGATGATGATGTGGCTTTCGCCGTTGCTGTCGACAGCGGGGAACTGACGGAACGACATCGTGCACCTCCTTCAGCGGATGCGGTTGTTGCGCGGCCAGCTTGGCCGCGCCGATGTTAGCCGGACGTCATCAATCGATGAACTGCAGGCGCGCAAGTTCAGCGTACAGTCCACCCTCGGCCAGCAGCTGTGCGTGCGTGCCCTCGGCGACGATGCGGCCCTGGTCCATCACCACGATGCGGTCGGCCTTGAGCACGGTGGCCAGGCGGTGGGCAATGACCAGTGTGGTGCGGCCCGCCATCAGCCGTTCCAGCGCTTGCTGCACGCTGTGCTCGCTCTGCGCGTCCAGCGCGCTGGTCGCTTCGTCCAGCAGCAGGATCGGCGCATCCTTCAGCAGCGCACGGGCAATCGCCACACGCTGCTGCTGGCCACCGGACAGGCGGGCACCGCGCTCGCCCAGCTCACTGTCATAGCCCTGCGGCAACGCGCGCAGGAAGCCATCGGCCTCGGCGGCACGCGCGGCAGCCTCGACTTCGGCGTCGCTGGCCTGCAGGCGGCCATAGCGGATGTTGTCGCGCGCACTGGCAGCGAACAGCGTCGGCTGCTGCGGCACCAGCGCCAGCTGCGCACGCAGCTCGGCCGGGTCGGCCTGGCGCACGTCGATGCCGTCCACGTCGATGCGGCCGCTGGCTGGATCATGGAAGCGCAGCAGCATCGAAAGCACCGTGCTCTTGCCCGCCCCCGAGGGACCCACCAGCGCCACGGTCTCGCCGGGGCGGACGTGCAGGTTGAAGTGATCCAGTGCGGCCTGGTCCGGTCGCTGCGGATAGTGGAACACCACGTCGTCGAACCGGATCTCGCCATGCAGCGGCTGCGGCAGCGCGCGCGGCTGTGCCGGCGCGCGGATCTCGATGTCTTCCTGCAGCAGTTCGCCGATGCGGCCCATGCCGCCGGCCGCGCGCTGCAGCTCGTTCCATACTTCGGCCAGTGCACCCACCGAACCGCCACCGATCAATGCATACAGCACGAACTGGCCCAGCGTACCGGCGCTGAGGCGGCCGTCGATGACGTCGTGCGCGCCCAGCCACAACACACCGACGATGGCGCCGAACACCAGCAGGATGGCGCTGGCGGTGACCAGCGACTGTGCGCCGATGCGGCGACGGGCGGCGCCGATGGCATCACCGAGTGCCTTGTCGAAGCGCCCGCGCTCGTACGGCTCGCGTGCATGTGCCTGCACCGTGCGTACCGCACCCAGGGTTTCACTGGCCAGGCTGTTGGCATCGGCGATGCGGTCCTGGCTGTTGCGTGCGACCGTGCGCAGCTTGCGCGCGCCGATGATGATCGGCAGCACCGCCAGCGGAATGCCGAGCAGCGACCATGCGGCCAGCCGCGGGCTGGTGACGAACAGCATTGCCAGGCTGCCGATGACGGTGACCGTGCTGCGCAATGCTACGGACATGGTCGAGCCGACCACGCTGCGCAGCAGTTCGGTGTCCGCGGTCAGGCGCGAGACCAGCTCTCCGCTGCGGCTGCGGTCGTGGAAGCCGGCGCCCAGCTGGATCAGGTGGGCATACAGCTGGCTGCGCAGGTCGGCCACGACCTTTTCACCCAGCAACGATACGAAGTAGAAGCGCGCGGCCGTGCCCAACGCCATGACGACCGCTACCAGCATCAGCAGGGCGAAGGCACGGTTGATCTGGCCGCCGCTGCTGAAACCGTGATCGATCATCTGCTTCACCGCCGGAGGCAGGCTCAGCGTGGCTGCAGAAGACACCGCCAGGGCCAGCAGCCAGGCGGTGAACAGGCCGCTGTGGCGGCGCACGAACGGCCACAGCGTGCGCAGGCTGCCGAGGCGCCGCAGTGGCGGGGTCGAAGCGGGGGCGTCGTCCTTGTCAGTCATCCTGGTCGTCGTCTTCTATGCGGATACGGTCACGGGTGGCGTCGCGCAGGCGGATTTTCAATGCGTCGACCTGATCGGCAGGCAATTCGATCCGCAGGCACACACCATTGGCATCGAACTGTTCATCGCGCTTTTCGGCACCGAAGGCGGGCAGGGTGGCATGCAGGGTACCCAGGTCCTCGAAGCCGGCCAGCAGCTGCAGCCGGGCCATCGCCACCAGCGGCAGGCGCGGGGCGGTGCGCAGGCACTCGGCGGCGGCGCCGCCGTAGGCGCGCACAAGGCCACCGGCACCGAGCTTGATACCGCCGAACCAGCGCGTCACTACCACCAACACCCGGTCGAAACCCTGGCCGTCGATCGCCGCCAGAATCGGACGTCCAGCCGTGCCGGCCGGCTCGCCATCGTCGCTGGAGCGATAGTCCTGCCCATGCCGGTAGGCCCAGCAGTTGTGGGTGGCATCGGCCACCGCAACCTGCTGCAGGAACGCCATGGCCGCTGCGGCGCCATCGATCGGCGCGGCATGGGCGATGAAACGGCTGTGTTTGACTTCCAGCGTGTGGCTGACCGGCTGGGCGAGAGTATCGAGCATTCCCGTCATTCTACGGGGTTGCCGGGTATTCCCGTCCGCTTCAGTCGTCCAGCAGCGGGCGCAGGTCGCGCGGCAGGCGTGCTTCCGGGTACTGCTGCATGTAGCGCTCCAGGCTGGCACGGGCCAGATCGCGCTGGCCGTCGTCGCGTCGTGTACGGATCTTCTGCAGCCACTGCCGACGCGGCAGTCGTGCGTCAGCGTCCACCTCGGCCTGCACGGCATCCGCGCTCAGGCCCGCATCGCTGCCGCGGCGCATGATGCCAGGTGCGGAACGGCTGGGAGCCTCGCGCTTCATCGAGGTGATTTCTACCCGGTCCAATGCCGGGGCCTGTTCGGCCTGCACGCTGTTGGACTCTGGCGTGCCTGCCGAGCGCGCCTTCAGCGAACCACTGGCGACAACCGGCGCCATCAGCGGCGCGGGTGCCGAGTAGGCGGTGGGAGCCGGAGGCGCAGGGGGGGCTGCTGCCGGCGCTGCGGCCGGAGCGGGCGGCAGGGCCGCAAAGGAGGTATCGGCGGCCGCATCCGCAGCCATCGATCGTGCAGCCTGGGCCGGCGCTTCAGCGGTCCCGGCCGGCGCAGGCTTGCTTGCGCGCGCGATGGCCGGTGCCGGGGCAGCGGCAACCGGGGCTGCCTCGGGTGCTGCGGGCGCAGCGGCCGGTTCCGCAGTCGCCACCGCGCTGTCGGCTGCACTGCGCTCAGCGGCCTGATCGGCAGCCGCGACGTCTTCTGCCGCAGCCGGTGCCGCCGCAACAGCGGCCTCGCCCGCCGGAACCGGTGGCGGTTCCGGACGCAGCTGCCAGGCGATGCCGATGGCGAACACCATCGAGGCGGCGATGCCGAACACCGCCGGCCAACGCGGGCGTGTGCGCTGCGTACGTGGTGCTTCGGGAGAGGCGACCGCATCGGCAGCCGGAGCGTCCACGGCAGCGCGGGCCGCGGCCAGGATGGCGGCGTCCAGTGCGGCGGGCGGTGCCTGTTCGGCGCGACGGCCGAGCAGCCGGGCCAGCTCGCGTTCTTCCGGCGTCAGCGGTTCGTCTCGGTTCATGCGTTCAATCCCGCACGCAGCTTGTCCATCGCATAGCGCAGCCGCGATTTCACGGTTTCCCGGCCTACGCCGGTGATCTGGCCGATCTCCTCCAGGCTCAGTTCCTGATCCAGTCGCAGTTGCAGCACTTCGCGCTGCTCGGGCGGCAGTTGTTCCATCGCCAGCTGGATGCGGCGACGTTGTTCGAATTCGGAAAGCTCGCCTTCCGGGGTCTGTCCATCCTCGATCGCGGCCAGGCGCAGGTCGGCATCGGCCGGGGCAGCCGGCCGGTGGCGGGCGGCGCGCCAATGGTCGTTCAGGCGGTTGTGGGCGATGCGGAACAGCCAGGTGCTGAACGCCGCGTCCGGTTGCCACCCCGCACGGGCGCTGATCACCCGCTGCCAGACGTCCTGGAAGATCTCCTCGGCCAGCGCGTTGTCGCGCAGTTGCCGCAGCAGGAAGCCGAACAGGCGCTTGCGATGGCGCGCATACAGGCTTTCAAACGCGCGCAGGTCGCCACCGGCCCAGGCCAGCATCAAGGCTTCATCGGTTGGCAGTGCGCTGGCTTCCACGGCGTACAGGGTAAGGCCTGCAGGCGATGGCGCATAGCCGGTGGCGAGGGCGGGCAGGGCGAGGGTCATGGCTCGGAAGGGGCTACGGTCAGCAGGAAAAACGTACGGGCGCACGATTCGGGGTTTACGGGCTTCCATTGCCCCCCGGGTGGCGCGCTATGCTCGGCGGCTCAGGGGAGGCGACGCACTGACGGCGCCAAGAGATTGTCATTTGTCCACGCATGCTGAACCGGCGGAAGAGCCACCACACGAGGCCGTGCTGAGCACGGCGCTGGTGCGCGCGTTGCATGCGCTTCTGCCGGAAACGGCCGTGGTCCGCGTCGGCTGGGATGACCCGCAGCTTGGCCGTGGCCAGGGGGCCTGGCCGAGGGCGGCTGCCGGAGGTGATGCGGCAGCGCCAGGCGTGGGCGATGGCCAGCACGGCTGGGAACATGATGGGGCGCGCCTGCTGTTGTCGGTGGAAGGCGCGGTGCCTTCGCCGGCATGGTGGGGGGTTGCCCGGCAGGCGATGGAGCTGGCGCTGCAGCGCGGCCGCCAGGCCGGCCAGATCAAGGCGCTGGAAGAGGCCGAGCGGTTGCAGCAGGCCTTGTTCCAGATTGCAGATCTGGCCGGTGCCGACCTGGAAATGCCCGAGATGCTGCGCCACGTGCATGGTGTGCTGGGCACGCTGATGTATGCCGAGAACTGCTACATCGTGGAATACGACGATGTGCGCGACCAGATCCGTTTCCTGTACTTCGCCGATCAGGTCGATGATTTCGTCGCCGATCCCACGCAGAGCCATGACGCCAGCGAGATGCCGCGCAGCCTGACCGTGGCGCTGTTACGCCATGGCAAGCCGCTCAGTGGTCCCTCGCGCGAACTGCTGGCGCAGGTGATGGAGCAGGAGCACGACCCGCAACGCGGGCCCGAAAGCCTGGATTGGCTGGGGGTGCCGATGCTGCGCGATGGCCGCGTATGCGGTGCCATCGTGGTCCAGAGCTATGAGCAGGCGGCCCGCTATGGCGAGGCCGAGCGCGCATTGCTGGGCTTCGTTGCGCAGCACGTGCAGACCGCGATGGACCGGCGCCAGGCGCAGGTGCGGCTGGAGCAGCAGGTGGCGCGGCGCACCCAGGAACTGCAGCGCGCCAATCACAGCCTGCAGGACGAGGTGGCCGAGCGTCGACGCGCCGAACAGCTGCAGACCGCCCTGTACAACATCGCCGAGATGGCGATGTCGGCCGACAGCCTGGCGCAGTTCTACGGACAGGTGCATGGGGTGGTCGGGCGCCTGCTCGACGCTCGCAATTTCTACATCGCCCTGGTCAACCCGGCCGGCAACGGCCTGGACTTCGTCTATTCGGTGGACGAGCACAACGCCAGCCGCGCGCCGCGACCGTTCAGCCGGGGCCTGACCGAGTATGTCGTGCGCAACCGGCGGCCACTGTTGGCGTCACGCGCGCAGATCGATGCGCTGCTGGCCAGTGGCGAAGTGCGTGAATCCGGTGCGCGCTCGCACTGCTGGCTGGGCGTACCGCTGCTGCGCGACGACGAAGTGGTCGGCGCGATCGTGGTGCAGAGCTACAGCGAGAACAGCATTTTCAGCGTGCATGACCAGCGCCTGCTGACCTTCGTCGCGCAGAACATCGGTACCGGCCTGGCCCGTCAGCGCGACCAGCAACGGCTGCGCTCGGCGCATGCCGAGCTGGAAAAGCGCGTGGAAGAACGTACCCGCGAGCTGGCCGAGGTCAACGAGAAGTTGCTCGGCCAGATCGGCGAGCGCCTGCGTGCCGAACAGCGCCTGACCCACCAGGCCATGCACGATGCGCTGACCGGGCTGCCCAACCGCCTGCATCTGCTGGACCGCCTGCAGGATGCGCTGGCCCTGGCCAAGCGTGAGGGCGGCCCGGTGTTCGCCGTGCTGTTCCTCGATCTGGACCGCTTCAAGCTGGTCAACGACAGCATCGGCCATGCCGCCGGCGATCGCATGCTGGTGGAAGTGGCCAAGCGCATCGTATCGATGGCCGGCACCGAGGACGTGGTGGCCCGGCTGGGCGGTGACGAATTCGCGGTGCTGCTGCAATGCCCGCAGGGCCTGGCCCAGGCCTTGGACTTTGGCCAGCGCCTGCTGCTGGCGCTGCAGGAGTCGATGTGGATCGCCGGGCGCGAACTGTTCCCGTCCGGCAGCCTGGGCATCGCGCTGTGGAACCCCCGCTACCGCACCGGCGAAGAGCTGCTGCGTGATGCCGACGCGGCAATGTACCGGGCCAAGGCACAGGGCCATGACCGCTGTGCGATCTTCGACGAAGACATGCGCGAGCAGGCCATGCGCAGCCTCGATCTGGAAGCCGACCTGCGTCGTGCGATCAACAACCGCGATTTCGTCCCGTTCTACCAGCCGATCGTGCGCCTGTCCGATGGCGAGGTGGTGGGCCACGAGGCGCTGCTGCGCTGGCAGCATGAGCGCCGTGGCCTGCTGCTGCCGGGGGCGTTCCTGGAGCTGGGCGAGGAAAGCGGCTTGATCGAGCAGGTCGACTGGCTGATCTACGAACAGGTGATTGCCGGCCTGGCCGAGGGCGGGCAGAGCTACGTCTCGGTGAACGTATCACCGCGCCATTTCCGCTCCGCCGGGTTCAGCGGCCGCCTGTTCGGCCTGCTGGATGCATGTGGTGCCGATCCGCGCCGGCTGCGCCTGGAGATCACCGAGGTCGCACTGCTGGATGACGGCCCGCACACGCTGCGCATCCTGCAGGGCCTGCGCGAGCGCGGCATCCAGGTGCAGCTGGACGATTTCGGTACCGGCTTCTCGGCGCTGTCCTACCTGCACCGTTTCCCGATCAGTACGTTGAAGATCGACCAGAGCTTCATCGCCGGCCTGCATGGGCCGGAAGTGCAGAGCACGCGGGCGCTGGTCGAGGGCGTGCTGTCGTTGGCGCGTACGCTGGGCATCGAGACCATCGGTGAGGGCATCGAAACCGAGGCGCAGCGGCAGACCCTGCGCGAACTGGGTTGCGACTACGGCCAGGGCTATCTGCTGGGGCGGCCCGCACCGTGGAGCTGCGCGGCGGTCTGAGCCGCCGCGCAGGAAAGCATCAGCGCAGGGCGGCGCGACGCTTTTCGTCGATCCACTTCGAGGCCTGCGCTGGCTTGTAGTTCTTCATCCACTCCAGCATCTCTTCGATATCCGAGCCGTACCACAGGTCCTGGCGCTGGTCCGGGTGCAGGAAGCGCTCTTCCACCATGCGGTCGATCATGCCGATCAGCGGGGCGTAGAAACCTTCCACGTCGAGGAAGGCGCACGGCTTGTTGCCGATGCCAAGCTGGCGCCAGGTCAGCATCTCGAAGATCTCTTCCATGGTGCCGAAGCCGCCGGGCAGGGTGACGAAGCCATCGGCGAGGTCGAACATGCGCGACTTGCGCTCATGCATCGAACCGACAATTTCCAGTTCGGTCAGGCCGCGGTGGGCCACTTCCCAGTCGGCCAGCTGGCGCGGGATCACGCCGGTCACTTCACCGCCGGCGGCGAGCACGGCATTGGCCACGGTTCCCATCAGGCCGACATTGCCGCCGCCGTACACCAGGCGCATCCCATCGCGGGCGATGCGGTCGCCCAGGGCAAGGGCGCGTTCGGTGTAGGCCGGCTTGCTGCCTGCGTTGGAACCACAGTACACACAGATCGATTTCATGGATCTTCCTGTCTCTTGGCCGGAAACGAAAACGCCCCGTCGCCGACCGCAGGGCGGTCAGGGACGGGGTGTCCAAGGATTATGAGGCCTTCAGGGGCCTTCTGTAGAGCCGCGCCGCGCTCGGCTGCTCTTCGTTCAGATCGCGGCTACGGCTGAGTCGAGCAAGCTTGTATGTTCCTCCCGGCTCCTACGAGGTATGTAGGAGCCAGGGTGGAGGGACCGTCAAGCATGCATCTGCGGATACTAGCCGACAGACGAGTCGAGCGATCCCCATCC
>NZ_JBDJKU010000019.1:0-67940 GCF_039673015.1 Stenotrophomonas sp. TWI1409 | reverse complement strand
GGGGGGTGCCCGGCGCTTTTTCTTACTTGGCTTCAGCCTTGGACAGCATGTCCTGCACCGAGCCGGTGGTGATCGGGTGGTATCCCGGCTTGGCCTTTTCGAAGGCCTGCTTGGCCAGCTCCAGCCCCTTCGGCGTCTTCACCAGTTCAGCGTAGATCGGCATGATCAGCTTGCGACGGCCGACGCGCTCGATGAACGCAGCGGCCCCTTCGTTGGCCTGCTCGTAACCGCTGCGGATTGCCAGCGGGTACCAGCGCATGGCGATCTCGCCATTCGGGGTGCCGGTGAAGTGGAACGCCTTGTCCAGCGTGGCCAGCTTGTCCAGCGGCTGGGTCGCGCCCAGGCCGTCGATGAAGCGCACCCATTCCTGCGTGCTCCAGTCGGCGATGACCTGGCTGCTCGGCACGGTGCCGGCGCTGGCAAACGCGATGCGCGCGGTATCGACGCTGCTGAAGTTGCGCGACTGCGCCTTGGCCGCGAACGCCGGGATGCCCGGCTCGTCCAGCCATGCCTTCAGTTCGGCCTCGGTCACTGCCGACGGATTCTTCGGCAGCAGGTTCTTCTTCAGGTACTCGACGAACTGGTCGGTGTTCGCGCTCTGGAAGGCGTGGTCATCGAACCAGCCACGCAGGAACGGATCGAAGGTTTCGCGGCCGAAGCGCTGCTCCAGGAATTCCAGGAACCACGAACCCTTGACGTAGGCGACCTGGCTGAGGGCTTCGTCGGGGTCACGCTCGTTCAGCGGCGGCAGCGCCAGCGCCTGGTCGGCCGGGCTCATGTCCTTCACTTCGGCCAGCAGGTCGGTCTGGTCGATCTGCTTCTCCATCTCGGCCATCTCCTTGCCGTACAGAGCTTCGGTGATGCGGCCCTGGACGTAGGTGGTGAAGCCTTCATTGAGCCAGATGTCCTTCCAGCTGGCGTTGGTCACCAGGTTGCCCGACCAGCTGTGCGCCAGTTCGTGGGCGACCAGCGAGACCAGCGACTTGTCACCGACGATCACGGTCGGGGTGGCGAAGGTCAGGCGCGGGTTCTCCATGCCGCCGAACGGGAATGACGGCGGCAGCACCAGCATGTCGTAGCGGCCCCAGCGGTATTCGCCGTACAGCTTCTCGGCGGCACCGATCATCTTCTCGGTGTCTTCGAACTCCTTGGCGGCCTTGTTGACCATGGTCGGCTCGGCCCAGACGCCGGAGCGGCCGGAGATCGGCTCGAACACCAGGTCGCCGGCGGCGATGGCCAGCAGGTACGACGGAATCGGCTGCGGCATCTTGAAGGTGTAGTCACCGTCACGCGCGGCCTTCGGATCGTTGTCGGCGCTCATCAGCACCATCACGTCCGGGCGCGAGACCACGTGCGCGCTGTAGGTGAAGCGCACGCTCGGGGTGTCCTGCAGCGGCACCCAGGAACGGGCGTGGATGGCCTGCGACTGGCTGAACATGAAGGGCAGCTTCTTACCCTCGGTCATCGACGGTGCCAGCCACTGCAGGCCCGAGGCGGTCGGCGCGGTGTGGTAGGTCACTTCCACCTTGGCCGGCTGTTCCGGGGCTTCGATGGTCAGCTTGCTGCCGAACACCTTGTCAGCGGCGGCCAGCTCGAACTTCAACGGGCTGCGCGCGCCATCGGCAGCGACGGCCTCGACCTTGGACACGGTCAGCTCGCGGGTGTCGAGCACCAGCTGCTTGGCGTCCTTCTGCTTCCATTCCAGGGTGTAGGTGGCGGTGCCGCCGATCTGCTTCTGGTCGAAGTCCAGCTTCAGATCCAGCGCGATGTCCTTGATGACGACCTTGTCCGGCTCGGCGTACGAGCTTTCGTCGTGGCTGCGGTTCTCGGCGTTCACGGGGGCGGCGGGGGCCTTGGCGGCAGTCGGGGCGGCGGCGGGTGCAGCCGCCTCCTGGGAGCAGCCGGCGGCCAGGGCCACGGCCAGCGGAAGGAGCATCAGCGGATTACGCATGAATCGGGACCGTTACGGGGATCAGACCCCCAATGGTAACTCCCTCCGGCCCCGCAGGCGTTGCGCGGTGCGGGGTAATGGCGGGCGGGGCCGATCCTGCGCCTCCGGCGCATGCCAACCAAGGTTGGCTTCTACAGGTAGGTGCCAACCTTGGTTGGCACGGATCTTTCATCGCTCGCGGCCGGCGTGTGCCAACCAAGGTTGGTACCTACCAGAGCAGGAACTACAGCTTGTAGCCGGAGTGGATCGAGACGATGCCGCCGGTCAGGTTCTTGTAGTGGCAGCGCTCGAAGCCGGCCTGCCCCATCATCGCCTTCAGCTCATCCTGCGGCGGGTGCTTGCGGATGCTCTCGGCCAGGTACTGGTAGCTGTCCGAATCATTGGCGAACAGCTTGCCCAGCTTGGGCAGGATCTTGAACGAGTGGAAGTCGTAGATCGGCTTGAACCAGTCGGCGGTGACTTCGGAGAATTCCAGCACGCGGGCCTGGCCACCCACCTTCAGCACGCGGTACATCTCGCGCAGGCCAGCGTCCTTGTCGGTCACGTTGCGCAGGCCGAAGGCGATGGTCACCAGGTCGAAGCTGTTGTCCGGGAACGGCAGGGCTTCGGCGTTGCACTGCACATAGTCCAGGCCGAGCACGAGGCCGCGGTTGGTCAGGCGGTCGCGGCCGACCGACAGCATGCCGGCGTTGATGTCGCCCAGCACCACCGAGCCCTCGGCGCCGACGCGCTCCTTCAGCAGCGCGGCGATATCGCCGGTGCCGCCTGCCAGGTCGAGCACACGGTCGCCCGGCTTCACCTGCGCGGTCGCCACGTAGTAGCGCTTCCACGCCCGGTGCACGCCCAGGCTCATCAGGTCGTTCATCAGGTCGTAGTTGCGCGCGACCGAGGTGAACACCTGGCCGACCAGCTTCTGCTTGTCCTTGGCGGCGACGTCGCGGAACCCGAAATGGGTGGTACCGGCTTTGTAGGGGGATTCGCTCATGGCCCCGATTATCGCACCGCCGGGGGCCAGCGGCACCCCCTGCCCGTATCATGGCGGGCCACGACTTACCGGAGCCCCGCATGATCACCACGCCCGACTACCAGGCCCTGCTGCAGACCGCCATCGCCGAAGCCCGCCAGGGCCTGGCCGAGGGCGGCGTGCCGATCGGCGCGGCGCTGTACCACAACGACGGCCGCCTGCTCGGCTGCGGCCACAACCGCCGGGTGCAGGAAGGCGACCCGTCGGTACACGGCGAGACCGATGCGTTCCGCAAGGCCGGCCGCCAGCGCCGCTACCAGGACACCATCATGGTCACCACCCTGGCGCCGTGCTGGTACTGCTCGGGCCTGGTGCGCCAGTTCAACATCGGCACCGTAGTGGTGGGCGAATCGCGCACCTTCCAGGGCGGCATCGACTGGCTGCGGGAAAACGGCGTCAACGTGATCGACCTGGACAGCCAGGAATGCGTGGACCTGCTGGGCGGCTTCGTTGCGCAGTACCCGGAGATCTGGAACGAAGACATCGGTGAATGATCACCACGCAGTGTGCTGTTGAACCCGCTTAATGAACGCTTCAGTGCCGGCACGCCCTAGTGCCGGCAGCGTTTGCGGCCAATGCCGTGAACCTGTGCACAGTCAGCTGCGCTGCGTGCACACGCTGCGGTAACACCCCACCCCGCTGCCGCGCCTAGGGTGGGGTTACCGGGACTTCCTTCCCCGGCGGAGCCAGCCATGTGCGCGCACGCCGTACGCCCCACGCCCGACTCGATCCTCGACGCCATCCGCAAGCGCCTGCAGCAGCAGTACGCGCTGCACCAGCGTGGAGCACTGTTCTGGACTGCCTACCAGGGCCTGCAGCTGGAACTGGTGCGCGGCCACCCGCTCGACCATGAGCGCCTGTGCAATGCAATGGCCGACATGGCCGAAGACCTCGGCGCGGTCGAGCATGCGCAACTGATAGGCAATCGCAACGCCGGCTGCACATCGCGCTGACGCGGCTTCCACTGCCGCATCGGCCACACTCGGATGAACCCCCACTCCCTTTCCACTCAACCGAACTGGATTGTCATGCACGCTGAAGTCCCCACCATTCCCCCGGTCATCAACGTTGACGCCGAGCTTGACCACTGGCGCCGCCAGCATGCCGACGGCGCACTACCGCACAACTCGTTCGGCTCCTACGTGCCGTGGATCAAGTTCGCCTGTGATTCGCTGATCACCCAGCCGCGCGCCAGCAATGCGCAGCGCGACGAGATGTTCCAGACCCAGTACGCCCTGCAGATCATGCCGCGCCTGAGCGAAGCCCAGGCCCGCGAATTCGTCGACCGTTGCTGGCAGCACGTCTACCAGACCAGCCCGGTGCGCCTGCAGGACGCCCCGCGCCTGCGCGCCTGAGCTGCACGGCCCCTGCACGAGCCACCGCCGATCATCCTCGTCACCTGAGTGGGACGACGACGATGAAAGCACGCAACCTGTTCAATACGATCGCCAAGAAGGCCGCGGCCGCCACCGGCTCGCCGTGGACCTTCCTGGCCGCGGTAGCGATCGTGGTGATCTGGGGCATCAGTGGCCCGGTATTCGGTTTCAACGACACCTGGCAGCTGGTGATCAACACCGGTACTACCATCATCACCTTCCTGATGGTGTTCCTGATCCAGCACACACAGAACGCAGATACCGCCGCAATGCAGATCAAGCTGGACGAGCTGATCCGCGCGACGGCCGAAGCCAACAACGAACTGTTGGATCTGGAAGAACTGGACGAGGAGCGGCTGGAAGAGATCCGGCGCGAGTACGAGCAGATGGCGCGCGAGGCTGGCGACGCGCTGGCGCGTGTGCGCGCCTGCCATGCAGCGCGGCGCGACGATGAAGCGGTGTAGCAGGCCCTGAAATGACAATGCCGGCCCGCGGCCGGCATTACCCTCGATCTCCAGGTAGGTGCCAACCTTGGTTGGCACAGGGCCAGCCGCCTGCGCTGACGCATCCGTGCCAACCAAGGTTGGCACCTACCAGAAGCACTGCTTACCCGCGCTCGTGCCAGCCGCCGCCCAGCACCTTGTACAGGGTGATGCGGTTGGCCTGCTGGGCCAGCTGCGCCTGCAGCTGGGTCTGCTGCGCGTTGTAGGCGGTACGGCGCGCATCAAGCAGGGTCACGAAGCTGTCCAGGCCAGCGTCGTAGCGTGCCTGCGACAGGCGGTTGGCCTGTTCGGCCGCTTCCACCAGGCGCTGCTGTGAACTCACCTGCTCATCCAGGCTGACGTTCAACGCCAGCGCATCGGCGGTTTCGCGGAAGCCCACCTGGATCGACTTCTCGTACTGCGCCAGCGCAATGTCACGGTCCGCATTGGCGATGGCCAGATTGGCGCGCAGCTTGCCGCCCTGGAAGATCGGCAGCGTGATCTTCGGCAGGAAGCTCCACACGCGGGTCCCGCTGTCGAACAGGTTGGACAGTTCGCTCGAACCACTACCGATGCTGCCGGTCAGCGAGATGCTCGGGAAGAACGCCGCGCGTGCCGCACCGATGTTGGCGTTGGCCGCCAGCAGCTGGTGTTCGGCGGCCATGATGTCCGGGCGCTGCAGCAACACGTCGCTGGGCAGGCCGGCCGGCGGCGGTGCCAGTGCCAGCAGCTGCGGTTCGATGCTGTCCGGCAGCAGTGCCGGATCCAACTGGCCACCGGCCAGCAGCGCCAGCGCATTGCGGTCCTGGGCCAGCTGGCCACGCAGGCGTGCAGCATCCGTACGTGCGGTCTCGACCAGGGTACGGGTCTGGGTCAGCTCCAGCGCCGAACTGCCACCACGCTCGTGGCGGGCCTCGGCCAGGCGCAGCGAATCCTCGTAGGTCTTCAGCGTGGCATCGGCGATCTTCAGCCGCTGCGCATCAGCCCCGTAGGTCAGCCACGCCGTGGCGGTCTCGGCCACCAGGCTCAGCTGCGCGTTGCGGCGGTTGGCGGCCACGGCGAAGTACTGCTGCAGCGCCGCTTCACTGAGATTGCGCACGCGGCCGAACAGATCCAGCTCGAACTCGGCTACGCCGACACCGGCGGTGAACTGCTCGGTGACACCGGCGTCGGTACCACGGCGGTCCATCTGACCGGTGACGGCCACGCCGGGCACACGGTCGGCGCGCTGTACGCGGTACTGGCCGCGCGCGCGTTCAACGTTGAGTACGGCCACGCGCAGGTCGCGGTTGTTCTGCAGCGACTGGTCGATCACCTGCTGCAGGCGCGCATCGGTGAAGAAGTCGCGCCAGCCGACGGCGGCGACATCGGCCACCTCGCCCTGCGCGGCCTCGGCCGGCCACTGCGCCGGAATGGCCGGAGCAACGGCGGTGTTCTTCGGCACCAGGGTGGAACAGCCGGCCAGCGCGAGCGCGGCGGCAATGGAAAGGAACAGGGATGCACTTTTCATGGGAATGACTTCCATCGGTACTGCCGGATGGCAGGAGGTAGTGCCGGCCGCTGGCCGGCAACCTCGTTGGATTCACATCACGCGGGCAGTAGGTGCCGGCCCCCGGCCCGCACTACCGTTTCAGGTCACGTCGTGGACTTGCGCTTGAACACGCGCTGCACCACCACGAAGAACAGCGGCACGAAGAACACGCCGAGCACGGTGCCGACGATCATGCCGCCGAGCACACCGGTGCCGATCGCCTGCTTGGCACCGGAGCCGGCACCGGTGGAGATTGCCAGCGGCACCACGCCCATGCCGAAGGCCAGCGAGGTCATCACGATCGGGCGCAAGCGGTCGCGCACGGCGTGCATGATCGACTCGATCAGGCTGGCCCCCTTCTCCAGGTTTTCCTTGGCGAACTCGACGATCAGGATCGCGTTCTTGCTGGTCAGGCCCACCGTGGTCAGCATCGCCACCTGGAAGTAGATGTCGCGTTCCAGGCCCTTGAAGGTATTGGCCAGCACCGCGCCGAGGATACCCAGCGGGGCCGCCAGCAGCACCGCGGTCGGCACGCTCCAGCTTTCATACATCGCGGCCAGGCACAGGAACACGATCATCAGCGACAGCGTGTACAGCAGCGGCGTCTGCGAGCCGGCCTGGCGTTCCTGGTAGGACATCGCCGTCCACTCGATGCCGAAGCCCGCCGGCAGCTGCTTGGCCAGCTGTTCGATCTCGGCCATGGCATCACCGGACGCGACACCCGGGGCCGGTTCGCCCTGGATTTCCATCGCCGACACACCGTTGTAGCGCTCAAGACGCGGCGAACCGTAGTCCCAGTGCTTGGTGGCGAACGCGCTGAACGGCACCATCTCGCCCTTGTCGTTCTTCACGGACCACAGATCGAAGTCCTCCGGCACCATGCGGAACGGCTGGTCGGCCTGCACGAACACACGCTTGACGCGGCCACGATCGACGAAGTCGTCGATGTACGAGCTGCCCCATGCGGCGGCCAAGGTACCGTTGATCTGGTCGATCGACAGCCCCAGCGAGGTCGCCTTGGCTGCATCGATGTCGATGCGGAACTGCGGCGTGTCTTCCTGGCCGTTCGGGCGCACGTTGGCCAGCTTCTTGCTGCCGGCGGCGAGGCCCAGCAGCTGGTTGCGCGCGGCCACCAGTGCCTCGTGGCCCTGGCCGCTGTTGTCCTTCAGGAAGAAGGTGTAGCCCGACGCGGTACCCAGTTCCGGAATGGCCGGCGGCGGGAAGGCGAAGATGAAGGCATCCTTGATCTGGCCCAGTGCCGCCATGGCGCGACCGGTGATCGGCATCACGCCATTGTCGGCGTCACGCTCGCTCCAGTCCTTCAGCTTGACGAATGCCATGCCCGCGTTCTGGCCCATACCGGCGAAGCTGAAGCCCTGCACCGAGAACACCGAGTCCACCGCATCCTTCTCGTTCTGCAGGAAGTGGTTTTCCAGTGCCGCGATCGATTCCAGCGTACGTTCCTGGGTGGCACCGACCGGCGCCTGCACCAGCGCCATCAGCACGCCCTGGTCTTCGTTGGGCAGGAACGAGCTGGGCAGGCGCACGAACAGCACGCCCATCAGCACGAACAGTGCCGCCACGATACCCATGAAGCGCCACGGACGGTGGATGATGCCGCGCACGCCGCGCTGGTAGCTTTCGCTGGTGCGGTCGAAGCCGCGGTTGAAACCATTGAAGAAACGACCGGACCAGCCCTTGTGTGCGACGTGGTGCTCACCCTTCTTCAGCGGCTTGAGCATGGTCGCGCACAGCGCCGGGGTCAGCACGATCGCGACCAGCACCGACAGCGCCATCGCCGAAACGATCGTGGCCGAGAACTGGCGGTAGATCACGCCGGTGGAACCGCTCATGAAGGCCATCGGCACGAACACCGCCGACAGCACCAGGCCGATACCCACCAGCGCGCCGGTGATCTGGCCCATCGACTTGCGGGTGGCCTCGAGCGGCGACAGTCCTTCCTCGGACATGATGCGCTCGACGTTCTCCACCACCACGATGGCATCGTCCACCAGCAGGCCGATCGCCAGCACCATCGCGAACATGGTCAGCATGTTCACCGAGAAGCCCAGCATCGCCAGCACGCCGAAGGTACCCAGCAGCACCACCGGCACGGCGATGGTCGGGATCAGGGTGGCGCGGAAGTTCTGCAGGAACAGGTACATCACCACGAACACCAGCACGATCGCTTCGATCAGGGTCTGCACCACGCCCTTGATCGACACGCGCACGAACGGGGTGGTGTCGTACGGGATCTCGGCCTTCAGGCCGGCCGGGAAGAAGCTCTTCATGTCCTGCAGCGCGGCATCCACGCCGGCCGCGGTATCCAGCGCGTTGGCGCCGGTGGCCAGGGTGACCGCCAGGCCGCTGGCCGGCTGGCCGTTGTAGCGGGTGACGAAGTCGTAGGACTCTGCACCCAGTTCGACGCGGGCGACATCGCCCAGGCGCAGTTCGGCACCGTCCTGCGCGCCGCGCACGATGATGTTGCGGAACTGTTCCGGGGTCTGCAGGCGCGACTGCGCATTGATGGTGGCGTTGAGCTGCTGGCCCTTGATCGACGGCGCGCCGCCGAGCTGGCCGATGGCCACCTGGGCGTTCTGTGCCTTGATCGCTGCGGTCACTTCCGCAACCGACAGGCCATAGGTATGCAGCTTGTTCGGGTCCAGCCAGATGCGCATGGCGTACTTGCCACCGAACACCTGGATGTTGCCCACGCCCGGCACGCGGCTCAGACGGTCGACGACATTGGAACCGACGTAGTCGGCGATGTCGTTGGCGTCCATGCTGCCGTTCTCGGACACGAACGCAATGACGTTCAGGAAGCCCGAGCTGGACTTGGCCACGTTGATGCCCTGCCGCTGCACTTCCTGCGGCAGCAGCGGCATGGCCAGCTGCAGCTTGTTCTGCACCTGTACCTGGGCGATGTCCGGGTTGGTGCCGCTCTCGAAGGTCAGGGTGATGGTGGCCTGGCCGTTGGACGAGCTGTTGGAGGAGAAATAGATCAGGCCATCAAGGCCCTTCATGTTCTGCTCGATGATCTGCGTCACCGAGTCCTCGACCACCTTGGCCGATGCACCCGGGTAGGTGGCGCTGATTTCCACCGCCGGCGGTGCGACGTTGGGGTACATCGAGACCGGCAGCTTGAACAGGGCCAGGCCGCCGGCGAGCATGATGATGATGGCGATCACCCATGCAAAGATGGGTCGATCGATGAAAAAGCGTGCCATGGGGTTCTCCGCTTACTTCGCGTCGCCGGCCGGAGCGGCAGGCTGGGCGGCCGCTGCCGGCTTGGCCGGAGCAGCGCCCTTCTCGGTGGCCTTGACCGGCATGCCGGGGCCGATCTTCTGCAGGCCTTCGACAATGACCTTGTCGCCGGCCTTCAGACCGTCCTCGACCAGCCACTTGTCGCCGACCGTGCGGCTGACCTTGACCGGGCGCACTTCGACCTTGTTGTCCTTGTCGACCACCATCGCGGAGGTGTCACCCTTCGGATCGCGGGCGATGCCGGCCATCGGCACCAGCACTGCATCGCTGCGCACACCGCCGCCGATCACCGCGCGCACGTACGTGCCCGGCATCAGCAGGCCGTCCGGATTGTCCACCTTCACGCGCAGGCCGAAGCTGCCAGTGGCCGGGTCGACGCTGACTTCGGAGAACTCCAGCGTGCCCTTGTGCTCGAAGGTGCTGCCGTCTTCCATCAGGATGCTGACCGGCAGCGTCTGGTTGTCCTGCAGGCGGCCCGCGGCCAGCTCACGGCGCAGCTGCAGCAGCTCGGCCGAGGACTGGGTCAGGTCCACATAGATCGGGTCCAGCTGCTGCACGGTGGCCAGCGCATTGGCCTGGCCGGCGCTGACCAGCGCACCCTGGGTGACGCTGGACTTGCCGATGCGGCCGCTGATCGGCGCGGTGATGCGGGCGTAGCCCAGAGTGACGTTGGCCGCATCCAGCGAGGCCTTGGCGGCGCCGACGTCAGCCTCGGCCTGCTTCTGCGCGGCCACCGCGTTTTCCAGGTCCTGCTGGCTGACCGCATCAACCTTGGCCAGCTCGGTGATGCGCTTGGCACTCAGGCGCGCGGCGTTGGCGGTGGCCTCGGCACGCGCCAGCTGGGCACGGGCACTGTTGGCCTGTGCGCGGTAGCTGGCGTCCTCGATCTGGTACAGCGGCTCGCCGGCCTTGACCATGCCGCCCTCGGTGAACAGGCGCTTGGCGACGATGCCGTTGACCTGCGGACGCACTTCGGCGACCAGGAAGGCGTTGGTACGGCCCGGCAGCTCGCGGGTGAGGCCCACGGTCTCGGACTTCAGCGTGACCACGGTGACGTCACCCGGGCCCTGTTCGGGGGCCTGGGGTTGGCCGCCGCAGGCAGCCACGGTCGCGGCGATTGCCAGCGACAGTGCAAAGGGTCGGATTCGGCTCAGCAACATGACGGAAAGGCTCTTGAAGGAAAGGGTCTCAGCCAGCGCTGATACGGCGGACCCTCCACCAGCGAAGGTGAAGACCGTGCGAACAGCGCCCACCCGGGCGGAGTGGGAGCCGGACGGGCCTGCCACGCACACGACGGGAATGATGGGTGCGAAATATACATACATGCTTGTTTGTTTGTAAACCGGTACAATTCAGCCACGTTTCACCCGCACTCGTACCCACACCCATGGCCCGCAAGACCAAAGAGGACACCCAGGCAACCCGGGAAGGCATCCTTGACGCCGCCGAAGCCTGCTTCCATGAACACGGCGTGGCCCGTACCACGCTGGAGATGATCGGTGCCCGCGCCGGCTATACCCGTGGCGCGGTGTACTGGCACTTCAAGAACAAGAGCGAGGTGCTGGCCGCGATCGTCGAACGGGTGCACCTGCCCTTCATGCAGGAACTGGAGCGCACCTCCACCGACCAGCGCGACACACCGGTGCACGACCTGCGCGCAGTGATGATCCACTCGTTCATCGAGCTGTCCGAGGACGAACGCCTGCGCAAGACCATGGAGATCATGCTGCGCAGCGACGCCTCGGCCGATACCAAGGTGCTGACCGAAATGCAGCAGGCCGGCTTCCGCGATGCGCTGGACCGGATGGAGCGCGCCCTGCGCCGGGCCCAGGACCTGGGCCAGCTGCGCGAAGGCGCGGACCCGAAGATCGCCGCGCGCATGCTGCACGCCACTGTGCTGGGCGTACTGCATGGCGCGATGGTCGAACCGGAACTGATGGACCTCAAGCGCGACGGCATGCTTGCGCTGGACATGACCCTGGCCGCCTACGTGAAAGAAGGCGTGTTCGTGCCCGGAACGGTGCCCGAGCCGCTGCCCGAAGCATGAGTAGAGCTGCTGCCGCCACCGCGACACTCATCTGAGGACGAACCCATGATCCTGGACAACGTGGTGTGGGGCTTCATCGGCTGTGGCAGCGTCACCGAGAAGAAGAGCGGGCCGGCCCTGGCCAACACGCCGGGCTCACGGGTGGCGGCGGTCATGCGCCGCAATGCGGCGTTGGCCGAGGATTATGCGCGGCGCCATGCGATTCCCCGCTGGTACACGGACGCCAATGCACTCATCGCCGACCCGGAAGTGAACGCGATCTACGTTGCGACGCCGCCCTCCACGCACATGCACTACGCGTTGCAGGCGATTGCCGCGGGCAAGCCGGTCTACATCGAGAAGCCGATGGCCATGGATCACGCGGAATGCGAGCGCGTGCTGGAGGCCAGCGCGCGCAGTGGCGTGCCGGTGTTCGTGGCCTACTACCGCCGCGCCCTGCCCCGCTTCGCGCAGGTGAAGCAGCTGCTGGACAGCGGCACGATCGGCACGCCGCGCAGCGTGCGCGCCACCCTGCACCGGCCACATTCGGCGAACGCTGCATCGCCGGACTTCTGGCGGACCAACCCCGCGATCGCCGGCGGCGGCCTGTTCGTCGATCTGGGCTCGCACACCCTGGACCTGCTCGATCATCTGCTGGGGCCGCTGAGCGATGTGCGTGGCCTGGCCAGTTCGCAGGCAGGCGCGTATGCCGCCGAGGACAGCGTCTCGATGTGCTTCCGCACCGGGACGGGGGCGCACGGCATCGCGCAATGGAGTTTCTGCGCGTTCCGCCGCCAGGATGAGATCGAGATCACCGGCGATCGCGGACAACTGCGCTTTGCCACCTTCGAGGACGTTCCGGTGGTTCTGGAGACGGAAGCGGGCGTGCAGGCGTTCGACATCCCGAACCCGCCGTCGATCCAGCAGCCGTTGATCGCCACTCTGGTGGACGAGCTGCGCGGCAACGGCCACTCACCATCCAACGGCATCAGCGCCGCCCGCACCAGTGCGGTGATCGACCAGGTGCTGCAGGCCTACCGCACACGGCACTCGCGCTGACTGCCAAAGCAGAAGGCCGCCTTTCGGCGGCCTCATGCTTTGCAGCGTCGGGCGTTACAGGATGTAGCGGCTCAGGTCCGGGTCCTGCACCAGCTCACCCAGATGTGCATCGACGTAAGCGCTGTCGATGGCCAGGGTTTCGCCGTCGCGGTCCGGTGCCTCGTAGCTGAGCGAATCCAGCAGCCGCTCCAGCACCGTATGCAGGCGACGGGCACCGATGTTCTCCTGGCGCTCGTTCACCTGGAAGGCGATCTCGGCCAGACGATCGATGGCGTCGGCAGTGAAGCTGACCTTGACGCCTTCGGTGGCCAGCAGCGCTTCGTACTGTTTGGTCAGCGCGGCCTTCGGCTCGGTCAGGATGCGCACGAAATCACCCTTGCTCAGCGCACCCAGCTCCACGCGGATCGGGAAGCGGCCCTGCAGCTCCGGAATCAGGTCGCTGGGCTTGGCCAGATGGAACGCGCCCGAAGCAATGAACAGGATGTGGTCGGTCTTGATCGTGCCGTACTTGGTCGACACGTTGGAGCCTTCCACCAGCGGCAGCAGGTCGCGCTGCACGCCTTCGCGCGACACGTCGCCACCACCCACGTTGTCACCACGCTTGGCGACCTTGTCGATCTCGTCGATGAAGACGATGCCGTGCTGCTCGCAGGCCTCGATCGCGGCAGTGCGGATGTCGTCCTCGTTGACCAGCTTGCCGGCTTCTTCCTCGATCAGCAGCGGACGCGCGGCCTTGATGGTCAGCGTGCGCTTGTGCGCCTTGGCGCCGCCGCCGAGGTTGGCGAACATCGACTTCAGCTGCTGGCCCATTTCCTCCATGCCCGGCGGGGTCATGATGTCCATGCTGACGTTGGCAGCCAGGTCGAGCTCGATCTCGCGCTCGTCCAGCTCACCGTTGCGCAGCATCTTGCGGAACTTGATGCGGGTCTCGTTGTCCTGCGCCGACGGCTCATTGCGGGCGACTTCCGGATCGAAACCGATGCCACCGCTGCGGCGCGGCAGCAGCGCATCGAGGATGCGGTCTTCGGCGCGCTCCTCGGCCTGGGTACGCACGCGCACCTTGGCCTGTTCGCGGTACAGCTTGACCGCGGTATCGGCCAGGTCGCGGATGATCTGCTCGACGTCCTTGCCGACGTAGCCGACTTCGGTGAAGCGGGTGGCTTCGACCTTCACGAACGGTGCGTTGGCCAGGGTGGCCAGTCGACGCGCGATCTCGGTCTTGCCGACGCCGGTCGGGCCGATCATCAGGATGTTCTTCGGCATCACTTCATTGCGCAGCTCGGGCACCAGCTGCATGCGGCGCCAGCGGTTGCGCAGGGCAATGGCCACGGCGCGCTTGGCGTCGTGCTGGCCCACGATATGCCGGTCCAGTTCCTGCACGATCTCGCGCGGGGTCATGGTGGCGGAGGAAACTTCGATCTTCGACATGGATGTGCTCACGGATTCATTGTCGGTAGTGCCGGCCACTGGCCGGCAACCAGGCACGCGTGCGGGGGATCATGAGGTTGCCGGCCAGCGGCCGGCACGACCCTCACAGCTCCTCGACCACCACGTTGCGGTTGGTGTAGATGCAGATGTCGCCGGCAATGCCGATCGCTTCGCTGGCAATGGTGCGCGCATCCAGTTCGGTGTGCGCCATCAGCGCGCGCGCGGCCGACAGTGCATAGGAACCACCGGAACCGATGGCGATGATGCCGTCCTCCGGCTCGATCACATCACCGGTGCCGCTGATGATCAGCGAGGTTTCCTTGTCGGCCACTGCCAGCAGGGCCTCGAGCTTGCCGAGGCGGCGCTCGGTGCGCCAATCCTTGGCCAGTTCGACCGCAGCGCGCTGCAGCTGGCCGTGCTTTTCCAGCTTGGCCTCGAACAGCTCGAACAGGGTGAAGGCATCGGCGGCGGCACCGGCGAAGCCGGCCAGCACCTGGCCGTCTCGGCCGAGGCGGCGCACCTTGCGCGCATTGCCCTTCATCACGGTGTGGCCCAGCGTGACCTGGCCGTCGCCGGCAATGGCCACGTGCTCGCCGCGACGGACGCAGACGATGGTGGTGGCGTGGAAAACGTTGGGATTCTGACTGGGGTCCATGCGGCCTCCGATAGCTGTTCCCGGGACATGGGGACAGCGCCGGGTGCGATCAAGCCTGTGCGGATGGCTGCCGTTCAGCGCTTGGCGGCGCCCCATGGGAAGAGGGCGCCCTTTTAACGAGCGCATCGCAATGCGCGCGGACCCCGCCGCCCGAACGTGGAACGCCTGCCGTTCAGCGCTTGGCCTGCGAAGGCCGATCCGGATTCGGCTCGATGCCCCAGGCGATGTACCAGTCCTCACCCTGCGTCTCGATCGGGTGCTGGGTGCGGCCGGAGCCATTGCCGCAGGCCAGCGCGTCAGCCGCGCAGTAGCGATCGCAGCCCCAGCAGATGCGTTCGGGGTGCCTGGGATGCAGCGGAATGGGCTTCGCCATGGTGGCGGTGTCCTCGTGGCCTGCGGCCACAATGCGCCGGTAGCGGCCGCCCTGCCCTGATCCAGATCAAGGGCGGTCTATTCAGCCTTGTCGTCCTTGCTGCGGCGCTTCGCACGTGGATGCGCGGCGTCGTAGACCTTGGCCAGGTGCTGGAAATCGAGGTGGGTGTAGATCTGCGTGGTGGCGATGTCGGCATGGCCAAGCAGTTCCTGCACGCCACGCAGGTCACCGGACGATTCCAGGATGTGGCTGGCGAAACTGTGCCGCAGCATGTGCGGGTGCACGTGCTTGAACAGGCCTTGGCGCTGCGCCAGCTGGCGGATGCGGATCTGCACCGCACGCTGGCTGATCGGCCCGTTGCGACCGGGAAACACCGGCGAGGCCGGGCCGCCGCCACTTTCCGCACGCCACGCCTGCAGCGCTTCGCGCGCCGGCCGGCCGAACGGCACGCGACGCTGGCGATTGCCCTTGCCCAGCACGTTGACCAGGCCGCTGTCGAAATCCAGGTCGCGCCAGGTCAGCGCGCAGACTTCGCTCAGGCGCAGGCCAGAGGAATAGAACAATTCCAGCAGCGCGCGGTCACGGCGGCCGAGTTCACCTTCCGGTTCCAGCTCGACCAGCTGCACGGCTTCGTCGGCATCGAGCACCTGCGGCAACCGGCGCGGTGCGCGTGGCGCCTTCAGCGTCGCCGCCGGGCTGACCTCGATGCGTCCATGCTTCAACAGCCAGGCGTAGAAGCTGCGGCACGCCGACAAGCGGCGTTGCAGGCTCTTGGCCGACAAGCCACGCCGGTGCTCATCGGCGACGAACTGACGCAGCGACTCGGCATCGAGTGCTTCCACCGCAACACCGCGCGGCTCGGCCCAGGCCGACAGCGCGTCCAGGTCGCGGCGGTAGGCGTCGAGCGTATGTGCCGACATCCGCCGCTCTACCTGCAGATGCTGCAGGAAGGCCTGTACCGCGCTCATCGTCGTATCCTGCTCAGCCCGGGAAGCGCTTCAGGCCGGTGGCCAACGCATCGCCCATCATGCGCAGGAACAGCGTGCCCATGCCCGGGTAGAAGCGGTTCGGGTCGTGGCTGCCCACAGCAATCAGGCCCACGCCCGGCAACGGCAGCAGCGCGGTGGTCTGCACTTCTTCGCTGCGCACGCCGTACAGCACGGCATTCTTTTCCGGCTGCAGGCGCCCGCAGATCGGCTCGCCGTCGTTCAGGCAGTCGCGGAACGGGCCCAGCTGCGCATCATCGGCGGCGATCACCTGCAGCCAGTCGGCCTGTTCCAGCCCGGCCACCGGTGTGTGCACCACCAATCGCACCAGGTCGCCGGCGAAATCTTCCTGCAGCGAGGCAGCCATCGCACGCAGGGTGTCGGCGGCGTTGTCCTGCTTCATCAGCGCCAGGGTCAGCTGATGCGTGCGCACTGCCAGGCGTTCATTGACCTGGGCGGTGGCACCCAGATCGGCCAACCGTCGTGCCAGCTCGCGGTTCTTCTCGCGCAGCACTTCCAGCTGGTAGCTGGCCAGCGACGCGGTCGGGCCATCGTCGCGTGGCACCACCAGGGTCAGGGCCAGGTCCGGGAACTGCTTGAGGAAGCCGGGATGTCGCCGCAACCACGCAGCGACTTCATGGGCCCCGAGCTTGTCGACGGTTTCGGTCATGCGATCCACTCCCCTTCGAAGACGAATGCGGTCGGGCCGGCCATCACCACCGGCTGGCCATCGCCCGGCCACTGGATGCGCAGGTCACCCCCGGGCAGGCTGATGCGCGCATCGCGCTGCAGGCGGCCACGCTGCATCAGGGTCACCGCAGCGGCGCAGGCGCCGCTGCCGCAGGCCAGGGTTTCGCCGACGCCACGTTCATTCACACGCAGACGTGCATGCGCCGGGCCCATCACCTGGGCAAAACCCACGTTCACCGAGCGCGGGAACGAGGCATGCTGCTGCAGCAGCGAACCGACGCGCTCGACCGGTGCTGCATCGATCAGGCCCACTTCGATCACCGCATGTGGATTGCCCATCGACACCGCGGCGAAGCGTATGCTCTCGCCCTGCAACGGCAGCAGGTACTCCTCGCGTGCATGGGCGAAGCCCACCAGCGGCACGTTGACCGGCTCGAACGCAGGCACGCCCATGGTCACCGCGAACTGGCCATCGCCCAGGGCCTTCACCCCATGACTGGCCAGCGGGCTGTCGATGACGAACTGATCCCCCTGCGCACTGCCCTCACGCACCAGCCAGGCCGCGATGCAGCGCGCGCCGTTGCCGCACTGCTCGGAGTTGGAACCGTCGGCATTCCAGATGCGGTACGACGCCACCGAGCCTTCCGCGCGCGGCGCTTCGATGGTCAGGATCTGGTCGCAGCCGACGCCGGTGTGGCGGTCGGCCAGGCGCGCGGCCAGTTCAGGCGTGGGCGGCGCAGTGCCGTCACGCAGGTCGATCACTACGAAATCATTGCCCGCGCCATGCATCTTGCTGAAGCGCAGCGCCTTGGAACCGGCCTTACTCATTCCCGCCGCCCACCTTCTTCGCAGGCGCAGGCGCCGGTTGCGTGGTCGGTGCAGCCGGCTCCACGGTCGTGGCCGGGGTGCCGCTGCCTTCGGTCTGCGCCGGGGTCGCTTCGGTAGCGGGCTCGGCAACCGGTTCGACGGTTTCTTCCACCGGCACCGGCTTCTGCGGCAGTACCAGCGGGCCCTTGTTGCCGCAGGCGGCGAGGAGCAGCAGCGAGGCCGCTGCCAGCGGAATCAGGATGGCGTTTCGATGGGGGATCTTCATGCCCCGAGTATAGCCATTGGCGGCTGAGCGGTTGGTGCAGGGGATCGGGTTGCCGGCCAGCGGCCGGCACCACCGCAGGCGTTCAATCTGCAGGCGGCGGCAGCGGCCGGGTCCACAGCCAGATCGCCACCACGGTCATGCTGCCGATCGAGAACCACTTCACCCAGGCGATCGGCACGCACCACAGCATGATGCCGGCGCACACTGCCATGGTGATCGTGGCCATCCACTTGCCGTAGCGGCTGACCGCCCCGTGTGCCTGCCAGTTGGCGATGGCCGGGCCGAAGCGCGGGTGCTGCAGCAGCCAGGTGTGCAGGCGCTCGGAACCACGCGAGGCAGCCCAGGCCGAGATCAGGATGAATACGGTGGTGGGAAGACCCGGCACGAAGATGCCGACGATACCGGTGCCCAGGCTGACGTAGGCCAGCAGCCACCACGCCCAGCGGAAACGCACCACGCGCGGTGGCGTGGCAGCATCGCGGGATGCGGAGGGGTCGGGCTGGCTCATGGCCGCAAGGATACCGGTTCGGGATGCCAGGCAACGCCCGGCACCCCTGCACCATTACGGCTGGGCGATGCCCAGCTGCTGCAGCACGAACGCGTACGACTCGGACAGTTCACGGTAGCGCTGGAAGCGCCCCGACTTGCCGCCGTGGCCGGCTTCCATGTTGGTGCGGAACAGGATCGGGTAATGGCCGGTGTTGTCGTCACGCAGCTTGGCCACCCACTTGGCCGGCTCCCAGTACTGCACCTGCGAATCCCACAGGCCGGTGCCCACGAACAGCGCCGGGTACGCCTGCTGCTTCACGTTGTCGTAGGGCGAGTAGGACAGCATGTAGTCGTAATACTGCTTCTGCTCGGGGTTGCCCCACTCGTCGTATTCGTTGGTGGTCAGCGGAATGGTCGGGTCGAGCATGGTGGTGACCACGTCGACGAACGGTACCTGCGCCACCATCACCCGGTAGTCCTGCGGCGCCTGGTTGGCCACGGCGCCCATCAGCAGGCCACCGGCGCTGCCGCCGGACGCGGCGACGCGATCCTTCGCCGCCCAGCCCTGCGCCACCAGGCCGCGGGTGACGTCGATGAAGTCGTTGAAGGTGTTCTGCTTGTGCAGCAGTTTGCCGTTCTCGTACCAGTCGCGGCCCATCTCCTGGCCGCCACGGATATGGGCGATGGCATAGACCACGCCACGATCGAGCAGGCTCACCGCGGTCTGGTTGAAGTACGGATCCATCGACATGCCGTAGCTGCCATAGGCGTACTGGAACAGCGCGCCCTTGCCATCCTTCTGGTAGCCCTTGCGGTAGACCAGCGACACCGGCACCTTCACGCCATCGCGCGCGGTGATCCAGACACGATCGGTTTCGTACTTCGACGCGTCATAGCCGATCACCGGTTGCACCTTCAGCTGGCGGCGCTCGCCGGTGGCGGTGTTCAGCTCGAACACGGTGGTCGGGGTGGTCATCGAGGTGTAGACGTAGCGCAGCCACGGCGTATCGGCCTCGGTGTTGTCGCCCAGGCCCATCGAGTACGCCGGCTCATCGGCCTTCACGTAGTCGCTGCGGCCATCCTTGAACAGCAGGCGGATGCGTTCCAGGCCCTCGGAACGTTCGGCGATGGCGGTGTACGCATCGAACAGCTCGAAGCCTTCGATGAACACCGCATCGTCATGCGCGATCCAGTCCTTCCACTGTGCGCGCGAGGTCGCATCGGTCGGTGCGGTGACCAGCTTGAAGTTCTTCGCACCGTCGTTGGTGCGGATCACCCAGCGGCCGTCGTAGTGGTCAGCGTCGTACTCCACATCGCGCTGGCGCGGCGCCAGTACGGTGAACGTGGTCGGGTCGCTGGCCGGCGCGTAGCGCTCTTCCGAGGACACGGTGCTGTGCACACCGATGGTGATGAAGCGATCGTCGCGGGTGCGGCCGATGCCCATGTAGAAGCTGTCGTCCTTCTCTTCGTAGACGACGGTGTCGGCACTGGCCGGGGTGCCCAGCACGTGCTTCTTCACGCGTACGGTCAGCAGCGTTTCCGGATCGTTCTCGACATACAGCACGGTGCGGTTGTCGTCGGCCCAGACCAGGTCGCCGGAGCTGCCGGTGATCACATCGGGCAGCACCTTGCCGGTGGCCAGGTCCTTGAAGCGGATGGTGTACTGGCGGCGACCGACATCGTCATCGGCCCAGGCCAGCAGCTGGTTGTCCTGGCTGACTTCCATCGAGCCGACGCTGAAGTAGCCCTTGCCGGCGGCCATCGTGTTGACGTCCAGCAGGATTTCCTCGGCGGCATCCATGCCGCCCTTGCGGCGTGCGTGGATCGGGTAGTCCTGGCCGGTCTCGAAGCGGCTGTAGTACCAGTAGCCGCGCTCGCGCGCCGGCACACTGGAATCGTCCTGCTTGATGCGGCCGACGATCTCCTTGTACAGGGTGTCTTCCAGCGGCTTCAGCGGCGCCAGCAACTGGTCGGCGTAGGCATTCTCGGCCTGCAGGTAGGCCAGCATGTCCTTGTTCTCGCGCTTGTCGTCGCGCAGCCAGTAATAGTCGTCGTTGCGGGTCGCGCCGAACGGCGCCTTGACCACATGCGGATGCTTGGCGGCATCCGGCGGAACGGGCGGCGTGGCGGCGGTGGCAGTGGTGGTCATCAGGCTGGCAAGCAACAGGCAGAGGGTGGATTTCATGAGATAAGGCTCCTTGAGCCGCAATGCAATGGCGTCCTTGTGCTCGAGTCTGGGTTGCAGGAGGGTTGCGGGCAACCCTGCGGATCGTCATGGGTCGTGCTTGCCGCTGGCCGGCAACCTTGGGATAAACAGAGGCGGGTGGTTGCCGGCCAGCGGCCGGCACTTCCAGGACGCGCGGCGTACCATGGGCACATGAGTACCCTGCCCCACACGCCGGGCTACAGCCGGCGCAGCCATGAAATCGCTCCGTTCCACGTGATGTCCCTGCTGGCCCGCGCGCAGGCGCTGGAACAGGCGGGCCACGATGTGATCCACCTGGAAATCGGCGAACCGGACTTCACCACGGCCGAACCGGTCGTGCGTGCCGGCCAGGCCGCATTGGCCGCCGGCCATACCCGCTACACCGCCGCACGTGGCCTGCCGGCCCTGCGCCAGGCGATCAGTGGTTTCTATCGCAGCCATTACGGGCTGGATATCGATCCCGAACGCATCCTGGTCACTCCCGGCGGCTCCGGTGCGCTGCTGCTGGCCAGCAGCCTGCTGGTCGATCCGGGCCGCCACTGGCTGCTGGCCGACCCCGGATATCCCTGCAACCGTCATTTCCTGCGCCTGGTGGAAGGCGGTGCACAGCTGGTTCCGATCGGCCCGGACACCGCCTACCAGCTCACGCCGTCGCTGGTGGAACAGCACTGGAATGCCGACAGCGTCGGCGCACTGGTGGCCTCCCCCGCCAATCCGACCGGCACCGTGCTGTCCGCCGACGAACTGGCGGCACTGTCGCAGGCCCTGCACGCGCGTGGCGGCCATCTGGTGGTGGACGAGATCTACCACGGCCTGACCTACGGCCTGGATGCACCCAGCGTGCTGCAGGTGGATGACAGCGCGTTCGTGCTGAACAGCTTCTCCAAATATTTCGGCATGACCGGCTGGCGGCTGGGTTGGCTGGTGGCGCCGCCGGCGGCGGTGCCGGACCTGGAGAAGCTGGCACAGAACCTGTACATCAGCGCGTCGAGCATCGCCCAGCATGCCGCACTGGCCTGCTTCAGCGAGGAATCGATGTCGATCTTCGAACAGCGCCGCGAGGCGTTCCGCCAGCGTCGCGACTATCTGCTGCCGGCGCTGCGCGAGCTTGGTTTCCGCATCGAAGTGGAACCGCAGGGTGCGTTCTACCTGTACGCCGACGTCAGCGCGTTCACCGATGACGCGCAGGCGTTCTGTGCGCACTTCCTGGAAACCGAACACGTGGCGTTCACCCCGGGCCTGGATTTCGGTTTCCATCGCGCCAACCAGCATGTGCGCCTGGCCTATACCCAGGAAGTGCCGCGGCTGCAGGAGGCGGTGGCGCGGATTGCACGCGGGTTGAAGAGCTGGGGCGCCTGATCGATCTGCGCGAACGGCATCCACGCATGGCGTGGATCTACTGACCCAGCGCACGATACGCAGGTAGATCCACGCCATGCGTGGATACGTGAACCCAACGAAAAACGCCGCCCTGGGGCGGCGTTTTCCGTTCTGCTTATTTACCGCCCAACCGCTCCCACAGGAAGCTGTAGGCCAGCGCCGACATGTGTGCGGCCTGCGCGTTGTTGGCTGCGCCGCCGTGGCCACCTTCGATGTTCTCGTAGTAGGTCACGTCCTTGCCGGCGTCGATCATCTTCGCCGCCATCTTGCGGGCATGGCCCGGGTGCACGCGGTCATCGCGGGTGGAGGTGGTGAACAGCACCGGCGGGTAGTTCTTCTTCTCGTTGAACAGATGGTACGGCGAGAAGGTCTTGATGAACTCCCAGTCGCTGGTATCCGGGTTGCCGTACTCGGCCATCCACGAGGCACCGGCCAACAGGTGGCTGTAGCGCTTCATGTCCAGCAGCGGCACCTGCACCACCACTGCACCGAACAGCTCCGGGTACTGGGTCAGCATGTTGCCGGTCAAAAGGCCACCGTTGCTGCCACCCTGCACGCCCAGGTGCTTGGCGCTGGTGATCTTGCGCTTGACCAGATCGCGCGCCACCGCAGCCATGTCTTCATAGGCCTTGTGACGGTTCTGCTTCAGCGCTGCCTGGTGCCAGCGCGGGCCGTACTCGCCACCACCACGGATGTTGGCGACCACGTACACACCGCCCTTCTCCAGCCAGGCGCGGCCCATGCCACCGGAGTAATTCGGGGTCAGCGAGATCTCGAAGCCACCATAGCCGTACAGCAGGGTCGGGTTGGAGCCGTCCAGCTTCATCGCCTTGTCGTGCACCACGAAGTACGGCACGCGGGTGCCGTCCTTGCTGGTGGCGAAGTGCTGCTCGATCACCTTGCCCTTGGCATCGAAGAAGGCCGGCATGGTCTTCAACGTTTCCGGCGCCTGGCCGATCTCGGCCAGAGCCAGCGTGGTCGGGGTCAGGTAGTCGGTGGCGGTCAGCCACACCGCATCGCTGTCGTTGCTGTCCACTGCGCCCACGGCCAGCGTGCCAAAGGCCGGCGCGCCGACGAAGCGGCTGGTCTGCCAGCCATCGGCGCCCGGGGTCAGCACCGACAGGCGGTTCTTGACGTCATCCAGCACGTTCAGCACCAGGTGGCTCTTGGTCCAGGTGGCGCCGGCCAGCGAGGTGGTCGCGGTCGGGGTGAACAGCACCTCGAAGTCGCGCTTGCCGGCCAGGAAGTCGTCCAGCTTCGTCGCCAGCAGCGAACCGGACGCGTAGGTCTTGCCGCCTACGGTCCACGGATCGCGCAGTTCCAGGGTCAGCCACTGTTTGTGCAGGCCCTTCTCGGCCGAGTTCGGCGCGTCGATCTTGGTCAGCGTGCCATCGTCGCCACGCAGGTAGAGCTCGTTGTTGTAGAACGCCAGCGTGCGGCTGACCAGGTTGCGCTCGAAGCCCGGGGTGTCATCGTGCATCGCCGCGATGTACATGTCTTCCGGCTTGCCTTCGTACACCACGGTGGCCGAGGTCATCGGCGTGCCGCGCTTCCACAGCTTGGCCACGCGCGGGTAGCCGGAGGTGGTCATCGAGCCCGCACCGAAGTCGGTGTAGACGAACACGGTGTCGCGGTCGACCCAGTTGAGGCCGCCCTTGGACTCGGGACGGAAGAAGCCGTCCTTGATCCAGGTCTTGTTGGCCAGGTCGAACTCACGGGTGACGTCGGCGTCGGCGCCACCGCGCGACAGCGCGATCAGGCAGCGGCTGTAATCCGGGCGCAGGCAATCGGCGCCATGCCAGACCCAGTTCTCACCCTCGGCCTTGTTCAGCGCATCCAGGTCGAGCACGGTTTCCCACTGCGGCGAGGCCTTGCGGTACTCGGCCAGGGTGGTGCGCCGCCACAGGCCGCGCTCGTGCTGCTGGTCCTTCCAGAAGTTGTAGTAGTAGTCGCCGATCTTCTGCACGCCGGGGATCTTGGCATCGGAGTCGAGCACCTCGCGGATGCTGGTCTCCATCTGCTTGAAGGCCGGGGTCTGCGCCAGGCGCGCCTCGGACTTGGCGTTCTGTTCCTTGACCCAGGTCAGCGGCTTGTCGCCGGTGACGTCTTCGAGCCAGGCGTAGCGATCGGTGTCTTCAGCGGCCACGGCGGTCCCCACCGAGGCAGCGGTCATCATGCCGGCCAGCAGGCAGGCGGAAGCGAGTCGAGACATTGCAGCTCCAGGCAGTCATAAGCCGTGGAACGCTAGCATGGATCGCCGCGGCCGCCCCCGTGTCGAAGGTCAGGCCGCGGCGGTGGAGCCGCGACGGCCTCGCGCCGCCCCGCCGCTACGGCGACGTGCCTGTCCACCGGTACGACGCGCCAGCCGCAGCCACGACAGGCGCGGCAACGGAAAGCGCAGCAACGCCCACCAGGCCACCAGCGGCATGCCCACCAGCCACATCGGCAGCCAGCCCAGCCAGGCACTGCTGCCGCGCGCGGCCGGCCAGACCAGTACCAGCGCCATACCGGCCAGGGCCAGCTGCTGCACGCTGCGCAGCAGGCGCGGGTCGGCACGCTCGAGAATGACGCGTTCAGTTGCAGAGCGGCGGACGGAACGTGCGTTCATGGGGCTTCTCCGGTGGACAATGCAACACAGCATGGGCAACCCCCTTCTCACAGGTTGCGACACCATTGACGGATCGCGTGCACACAGTCGACCATGCGCGTGCAAGCCCACTGGAGCCCGCTCCCGCATGACTTCGATCCGCCCGCTCTGCGCCGCGCTGCTGGCCCTTTCCCTGGCCGGCCCCGCCGTGGCCGCCAGTGAGCCGCCGTCGCCCCGTACCAGCGCCTCTGGTGCGGCTGCCCTGGACGCACCGATCGACCTGAAGCGCTTCATGGGTACCTGGTACGTGATCGGCCGCGTGCCGAACTTCATCGAACGTGGCCATGTCGCCAGCGTCAACGAGTACGAGTTGCGCGACGCGCACAAGGTCGGCATCACTTACCGCTACCGTGATGGCTTCGGCGAACCGCTGCAGGAAGTGCGTGCCCGCGCCAGCGTCGACCCGGACAGTGGCAACCACGGCTGGCGCACCTGGTTCTACCGCGTCGTGCCCACCCATTCGAGGGTGCTGGAAGTAGCGCCGGATTACTCGTGGGCACTGATCGGCTACCCGGGCCGCGAAATGGCCTGGATCTTCTCGCGTACGCCGGACATGGACAAAGCCCTGTACAAGGAGCTGGCCGAGCGCCTGCGTGACGAGTACGGCGTGAACACCGACAAGCTCAAGCGCGTGCCGCAGCACCCGGAGCAGGTCGGCAAGCTGGGCTACGAAGTACCGAACGTGCGTTGACTGGATTGTGGCCGCGGACCTCGGTCCGTGCGCCCCGAATTCACGCTGCCCGCGGCTGTACCCGTCGCTCGATCTCGCTGCGCGTTGGCAATGTCTTGAGGTCGTAGGCCGCCTGCATCGCAAGCCAGGACGCGGCATCCCCACCAAAATGTCGCGCCAGCCGTGCCGCGGTATCGGCCGAAATACTGCGCTCCCCGTGCACGATGGCGTGCAGCCGTGTTGCGGGAACATCCAAGGCCCTTGCCAGCGCGTTCACGCTCAACGCCAGAGGCATCAGGAACTCTTCGCGCAGGATCTCGCCAGGATGGATGGCGCGCATGCCGTTGTGGGGACGCTTCATGGCGGGCACCTCAGTGATAGTCAACAATTTCCACGGCATCGGCACCGTTGTCAGTCCAGGTAAAGCACAGCCGCCACTGGTCATTGATACGCAAGCTGTACTGCCCTCTCCGATCACCTGACAGCGCCTCGAGTCGGTTCCCGGGCGGGCTGCGCAGGAATGCCAACGTCTGTGCCGAGTCGAGCAGCTGCAGCTTGCGCTCGGCAGCCCGCCGGATCGAAAGCCAGGCACGTGGACAGGTTCCTTCAAACAGGGCACGGGTCTGCTTGCAGCGGAATGAACGGATCATTCCGTAAAACGTATTACGTTGAACGGAACATACCAAGGAACGGGGTGTGCTGCCAGTCCCAGTCTGGCGATATCGATTCCTGATGGGTGTGGCGGCTTCCAGAGCCTGGCGCTATGACAGGCACACTGTCGAAGTTCTGCAGGTTCTGCAGGTTCTGCAGGCTCTGCCGGCCAGCGGCCGGCACTACCGTTTCCAGGCAATGGGGTAGAGCCGGCCGCTGGCCGGCTGCCGCGATGCACCGGGCGACGCCGGGGGCAGCGCCCCGGCGCCTCGTCATTTGCGGCTGTAATGCGCGACCAGGCGGTCGCCGAGCATCTGCAGCAGCTGCACCAGCACCAGCAGCAGGACCACGGTAACCAGGGCCACGTCGGTGTGCGAGCGCTGGTAGCCGTCGCGGAACGCCAGGTCGCCGAGGCCGCCGGAGCCGATCGCGCCGCCCATCGCGGTGAAGCCGATCAGCGCCACGGTGGTGACCGTCGCACCGGCGATCAGGCCGGGGCGCGCCTCGGGCAGCAGCACGCGGGTGACCAGCTGCCAGGTGGTGGCACCCATCGACTGGGTCGCTTCGATCACGCCACGGTCCACTTCGCGCAGTGCGGTTTCGACCAGGCGCGCGTAGAACGGCGCGGCACCGATCACCAGCGGCACGATCGCACCGCGTACCCCCAGCGACGTCCCCATCAGGAACAGGGTGACCGGGATCAGCACGATCATCAGGATGATGAAAGGCACCGAGCGCAACAGGTTCACCACCAGCGCCAGCACGCCGTAGGCGAACGGACGGCGCTTCATCTGCGGCGCGCCGAACAGGTACAGCAGCACGCCCAGCGGCAGGCCGATGGCCAGGGTCAGCGGCAGCGAACCGAGCAGCATCAGCAGGGTGTCGATGGTGGCCTGGCCGATGTCGGCCCACTTGCCCGCATCCAGGTGGCGGAAGAATCCGCCGGCAGTGGCGATGATCATCGACGCAGCTCCTCAACGTGCACGCCGGCAGCCACGAACGCGGCCTGCGCGGCGGACTGGTCACCGCCCACCAGGGCGACCACCAGCTGGCCATACGGGGTGTCCTTGATCCGGTCGATACGGCCGGACAGGATGTTGTAGTCGACCCCGGTCTCCCGCGCGACACTGCCGAGCAGGGGTTCGTAGGTGTCTCCGCCGAGGAAGGTCAGGCGCACGATGCGGCCACCGACGGCATCGAAATCACGGTGCAGCGCGCCTTCATCCACGTGCTCCGATTCGCTGACGAAACGGCGCGTGGTCGGGTGCTGCGGGTGCAGGAACACCCGGGTGACCGGCCCGGTCTCGACCATCTGGCCGGCGTCGAGCACGGCGACACGGTCGCAGACACGGCGGATCACGTCCATCTCGTGGGTGATCAGCACGATCGTCAGGCCGAGCTCGCGATTGATCTTCGACAGCAGCGACAACACCGAGGCGGTGGTCTGCGGGTCCAGCGCACTGGTGGCCTCGTCGCACAACAGGATCTGCGGGCGTGTCGCCAGCGCACGGGCGATGCCGACGCGCTGCTTCTGGCCACCGGACAGCTGTGCGGGGTACTTCTGCGCATGCGCCTCCAGGCCCACGGTCTGCAGCAGCTCGGCCACGCGCGCGTCGATCTCCGCCTTCGGCGTGCCGGCCAGCTCCAGCGGGAAGGCGACATTGCCGGCCACCGTGCGCGACGACAGCAGGTTGAAGTGCTGGAAGATCATGCCGATGCGCCGGCGCAACGCGCGCAGGCCATCCGCGTCCAGTGCGGTGACATCCTCGCCACCGATCAGCAGCCGGCCACCGCTGGGTTCTTCCAGACGGTTGATCATGCGGATCAGGGTCGACTTGCCGGCGCCGGAATGGCCGATGATGCCGAATACCTCACCGGCCTCGATGGTCAGGTCCAGCGGCTGCAGCGCGCTGACTGCGCGGCCGGCAACGGCATAGGATTTGTGCAGGCGCTGGAACTCGATCACGGGCGTGGCTCACCGGCTGGGTGACGGAAGGGGGCGTGCAGCCTACCAGCGCAGGCGGTCGCGCGCCCGCGCCATGGGCCAGAATGTTATTCCTTTTGGTTCTAAGTCGCCCGCACCCGGTAGTGTCGGCCGCTGGCCGGCACCTGCAGCGATCCCTCCGGGGCAAGGAGTTGCCGGCCAGCGGCCGGCACTACCCCGGCTCAGGGATGATCCAGCGGCTTCGGCGGTTCCTGCCGGTTCACCCGCTCACGGTGCAGCAGGTACAGCCCCGAGGCGACGATGATCGCCGCGCCCACCCAGGTATAGCTGTCCGGCAGCTGGCCCCAGAAGGCCAGGTCCCAGCCGATCACCCACACCAGGCCGCTGTACTCCAACGGCGCGATCATCGACGCCTCGCCCAGCTGGAAGGCCTTGGTCAGTGCGATCTGACCGAGCGCTCCGGCCAGACCCATGCCGGCGATCAGCGGCGCATGCTCCAGCTGCAGCGGCACCCAGCCGGGAAGGGCCAGCAGGCCGGCACCGATGGCCATGATCACCAGGAACCAGACCACCATCGACTGCGAGGTATCGGTGCGGGTGAGCAGGCTGACCGTGATCGCCGCCACCGCATACGCGGTGGCCGCGGCCAGCACCATCAGCCCCGGCACCGAAATGAAGCCGTCCACGCCCGGCCGCAGCACCACCAGCACGCCGACCAGGCCGATGCCGATGGCCACCCAGCGCCGCGGGCCAACCCGCTCACCCAGCAACGGCACCGACAGCGCGGCGATCAGCAGTGGGGCAACGAAATAGATGGTGTAGGCGGTGGACAGCGGCAGGTCACGCAGGGCGAACACGAAGCAGCCGATCATCGCCATGCCCAGCCCACCACGCAGCAGGTGCAGGCCCCAGCGGCGCGGGATCAGCGAGCGCGGGCCGGCGCTGACCAGCACCCAGACCAGCACGAACGGCAACGAAGCCGCACCACGCAGGAAGGTCACTTCCAGGGTCGGATAGCTGGCCGACAGCTGCTTCATGCCGGCGTCCATCAGCGAGAAACAGGCGACCGCCGCAACCATCCAGGTCACCGCGCGCGAGGGAGAGCGTTGCAGGTTCATGGCCCATTATCGCCCGCCTGTTGCTCTTATGTAGCGCCGAGCCATGCTCGGCGGGCCGCCTTGTAGAGTCGAGCCATGCTCGACTGCTCTTCACAAAGCAGCCGAGCATGGCTCGGCGCTACAAGGGAGGGAGCGAGTCGAGCATGGCTCGACTCCACAAAACGGGTATGCAGCCAGCACGATAGAATGACCGCCACTGAATTCTGCGGAGCACCGCCCATGCCTTCCTTCGACGTCGTGTCCGAAGTCGACACCCACGAGCTGACCAACGCCATCGACCAGGCCAACCGCGAACTGGCCACCCGCTTCGACTTCAAGGGCGTGGACGCCAAGTTCGAACGCGATGGCGATGTCATCAATCAGACGGCGCCGACCGAGTTCCAGCTCAAGCAGATGAACGACATCCTGCGCGCACGCCTGGCCGCGCGCGGCATCGACGTGCTCAGCCTGGAGTTCGGCGACATCGAAACCAACCTGGCCCAGGCCCGGCAGAAGATCACCGTCAAGCAGGGCATCGAGCAGAAGATCGCCAAGAAGATCGCGGCGGCACTGAAGGACGCCAAGCTGAAGGTGGAAAGCCAGATCAACGGCGACAAGCTGCGCGTGCAGGGCAAGAAGCGCGACGATCTGCAGGACGCCATCGCCGTGCTCAAGGCCGGCAAGTTCGAACTGCCGCTGCAGTTCAACAACTTCCGCGACTGATGCCCCCGCCGGGACCTGCCCGGTGGACTACGCGGTCAATCGCGCAGCAGCTTGTACAGCGTGGTGCGCGAGATTCCCAACTGGCGTGCGGCCAGGCTGAGGTTGCCGTCAGCGGCCAGGGCCGCGCGACGCGCGGCCTCACGCTGCTGGTCACGCAGCAGCGGCGCGCCTGGGTCTGCCGGGGTGCTTCGCACAGTAGACCGGTGCGTCGCGCCCCGCGGCCCCTGCAGACGCTGCAGGTAGACCGCACTGCCCTCGCCCAACCGGACCCGATGCGCTGCGCCCGGTTGCAGCAGCCGACGCCGTTGCGCCGCACTGGCACCGGCAAACAGCGCTTCCAGACCCAGCAGCGGCAACGGCCCGCGCCGTGGCAGGCCCAGCAGGCGCCGTGCAACGCGGTTGGCTGCACGCAGCTGGCCATCCTCCTGCACCGCCAGCAGTCCCTGCAGCGGTGACGCCAGCCAGCGCGGATCATGTTGCACGGCGAGCAGATGCACGTCGGTGAGGCTGTGGAACAAGCGATTTTCGCTAGCCAGCGCAGCCTGCCGGAAATAGCCCTGCAGCAGCGCGGGATCGCGCTCGCCAAGACCGGTGATATCGATCACTCCGCAGACCCGACCGTCGAGATCGTGCAGTGGCTCGCTCAGGCAGAACACCGGCGCGAACCGCTGCAGGTAGTGTTCGTTGCCGCGCACCAGTGCCGGCACATCGTCGGCCAGGCTGACCGCTGGCGCGGTGGTGCCGATCTCGGTCTCGCCCAGCTGTCGCCCGACCTGGATCGGCCGCAGCAAGGGAGCATCTTCCAGCCCGTGGGCCTGCTGGGCGATCACCATGCCGTCGCGGTTGGCGCAGAACATCGTCCAGCCACGCCCACCGAAGGCCGCCCAGAGCTGTTCCAGCTCCGGCTGCACGCAACGCGCCAGGCGCCGGTCATCGGGATGGGACAGATGGCGGCCATCGCCCAGCAGCGGCCGATAGTCCGGCTCCTGCCCCGGCTGCAGGCCCGCCGCGCGCGAACGCAGCCATGACTGCTGCAGCGGCAGCGGCAACACGCCCAATGAGCGCGCATCGCCGTCGGCGAAAGCGGCACGTGCCGCCACCAGTTGTTGCTGCCCGACTGTCGTGGCCATCATGGACGCAGCGTACACCCGCCAGCGGCAACGCCATGTTACGTCTCGGCAACGGAGCGTTTCCGTTTCAAGACGCGTTCAAACAAAGGGGCAGAGCCGTTATGGAAAACGGATCTGCCCCATGCAGGCCAGCGGCCGGCACTACCAACAAGGGAAACTACGCCGCGATGCGCAGCACCGGCTTCAGGGTAATGCCACGGGTACTGTCTTCGGCGGCCTGGTTGATCTGTTCCAGCGGATAGAACTTCACCAGTTTGTCGAACGGGAAGCGTCCCTGCTGGAACAGGGTCACCAGCTGCGGAATGAACACCTGCGGCACACTGTCGCCCTCGACGATGCCGCGGATGCTGCGACCGCCGAGCAGCAGGTTGTTCACATCGAAACTGGCGGTGGTGCCCAGCTTCGGCGCACCGACCACGCCCATCATGCCCAGCCCACCCAGCGCCTCGACGCCAGCGGACAGCACGTCCGGACGACCGGTCGATTCCAGCGCGAAGTCAGCACCCCCACCCGTGATCGCACGCACCGCCTCGACCACATCGGTCTCCCGGCTGTTGACCACGTGGGTGGCCCCCAGCTCCAGAGCAAGCTCCAGGCGCGAAGGCACCACGTCGATGGCAATGATGGTGGTGGCCCCGGCCACCCTGGCCGCCATCACCGCGCTCAGGCCCACCGCACCGGCACCATAGCTTGCAAAGCTGCTGCCCGACCGCACCTGCAGCGAGTTGAGCACCGCACCGGCACCGGTCTGGATGCCGCACCCCAGCGGGCCCAGCAGTTCCAGTGGTGCGTCATCAGGCACCTTGATCGCATTGATCTCGCGGGCCAGCGCGTAGGTGGCAAACGAGGACTGGGCGAAGAAATGATCGTGCAGCGGCTGGCCCTGCGCATCGGTGATGGCGGTATGGCCGTGGCCATCATCGCCACCGAAGTTCAGGGCGAAGAAATCCCTGCAGTAAGCACCGTGTCCACCCCGGCAGGGATTGCAGTGACCACAGGCGCCGTAGGTCAGCACCACGTGATCCCCCGCCTTGAGGTCGCGCACGTTCGGGCCAACCGCTTCGACGATGCCCGCCCCCTCATGGCCCAGCACCGCCGGCAGCGGCACCGGATAGTACTGATCGCGCACGATCAGGTCGGTATGGCACAGGCCGGTGGCCACCACCTTCACCAGCACCTCGTCGTCCTGGGGACCGCGCAGCGTCGCCTGCTCGATGACGAAGGGCTGCTCCTTGCCGCGTACCACGGCGGCGGTGATCTCACGCGTTGCGTTGTTGTCGTTCATCGTGATGGCTCCTTCGATCAGATCGGATAAGCGGGCGCTTCGCCCTTGACGGTCAACCACTGCCACTGGGTGAACTCCTCGCCGTTGGCCGGGCCACCGATGCTGGTGCCGTTGCCGGACGCGCCGACGCCGCCGAAGGGGTTGATCACCTCGTCATTCACGGTCTGGTCGTTGATGTGCAGCAGACCGGTACGCAGGCGCTCGCCGATCTTCAGCGCGCGGCCGACGTTGCTGGACACGATCGCCATCGACAGCCCGTACTCGCTGTCGTTGGCCAGGCGCACGGCTTCGTCGTCATCGTCGAACGGCACCACCACCGCTACCGGCGCGAAGATTTCCTCGCTGAAGGCCGGATTGTCGGCCGCAACGTTGCCGAGCACGGTGGGTGCGAAGAACAGCTCCCGGTGCGTGCCGCCCGCTTCCAGCGTGGCACCGGCCTGCACCGCCTGCTCGACCACGCGTGCAGCATGGTCGCGCTGGCCAGCATTGATCAGCGGGCCGATCGCCACGTCCTCACGTGCCGGGTCGCCTACCTTCAGCGCGTTGGCCTTGGCCACCAGTTTCTGCAGGAACGTGTCGTGGATCTTCCGGTGCACCAGCACGCGGCCGGTCGCCATGCAGATCTGGCCCTGGTGCAGGTAGACGCCCCACGCGGTGTTGGCCACCGCCAGGTCCAGGTCCGCATCGTCCAGGATGATCAACGAATTCTTGCCACCCAACTCCAGCGAAACCTTTTTCAGGTGCTTGCCCGCCGCTTCGCCGACCTTGCGCCCGGCGGCGGTGGAACCGGTGAACTGGATCATCGCCACGTGCGGGTCACTGGTCAGCGCGGCCCCGGCCGCGCCATCGCCGGGCAGCATGTGCAGCACGCCTGCCGGCAGGCCCGCCTGCTCGAACAGGCGTGCGATCACCGCGCCACCACACACTGCCGTACGCGGGTCCGGCTTGAGAACCACAGCGTTGCCCAGCGCGATCGCCGGGGCCACCGCACGCATCGCCAGATAGAGCGGGAAGTTGAACGGCGAAATGACCCCGACCACACCCAGCGGGCGGCGCCGCGCCAGATTCAGCTTGCCCGGCTCGGAGGGCAGGATCTCACCCGTGCTGCGCGACGGCAGTGCGGCGGCCTCGTGCAGCGCCTTGATCGTCACCTTGGTCTCGAAGCCGGCCTTCAGGCGGGTCGAGCCGCTTTCGCGCACCAGCCACTCGACCAGGGTGTCGATGTTCTCTTCGGCCAGACGCGCGGCCTTGCGCAGCACGTCGGCACGCTGTTCGTAGGGCGCCGCCGCCCAAGCCTGCTGCGCCTGTGCCGCGGCAGCCGCCGAACGCGCGATCTGCGCCGGGTCGGCCAGGCCGATCTCGCCGAGCTCCTGGCCGGTGGCCGGTTCAATCACCGGGTGCCGTTGCGGGGCAGCCTGCCAGTGGCCATCAAAGAAGGCGCCGGCCCAGAGGGCGTCCGGCAGCCACGGGGAAGATGCAGTCATGAGTGTCCTCCTGTGTCGTGCATCCATTCCACGCCCGTCGCCCCGGGCTGGCAATCGGCCATCCATCGGTAGCGCGCAACGGTTTGAATCTTCAGGAATTTCCAGCTTCGCCACTGTCCAGTTCCTGCACAGTGGACAGCGCAGCACCGGCACACTGCCTACAATGGCGGCCCCGCCAGCCCACGTGCCCGCCATGACCGATTCCCACCTGCCCACCGATGACCCGATCGCCGCCACCCGCCTGTGGCTGGAGCGCATCGTCATCGGCCTGAACCTGTGCCCGTTCGCCAAGGCGGTGTACGTGAAGGACCAGGTCCGCATCGTGCTCAGCGATGCGACCACGCCGGAAGCGCTGGTTGAACAGCTGGCCGAGGAGCTGGTGCTGCTGCGCGATACGCCGGCCGAGCAGATCGACACGACGCTGATCGTGCATCCGCAGGTGCTGACCGATTTCCTCGACTACAACGATTTCCTCGACAACGCCGATGCAGCGATCGAGGCACTGGACCTGCAGGGCATCCTGCAGGTGGCCAGCTTCCACCCGGACTACCAGTTCGATGGCGTGGCCGCGGACGACGCCAGCAACTACACCAACCGCGCCCCCTTCCCCACCCTGCACCTGCTGCGCGAAGACAGCGTGGCACGCGCGGTGGATGTCTATCCGGACCCGGACGTGATCGTCGAGCGCAACATCCAGACCCTGGACCGCATCGGTGTGGACGGCTGGCATCGCCGCCTGCGCGGCGAAGACCTGACGTGAGCACGGTGCCGCCGATCGCCGCATGGCCGGCCGCGCCACTATCGGGCAAGGTTGTGCTGGTCACCGGCGGTGCCAACGGCATCGGCCGTGGTATTGCCCAGGCCGTACTTGGTGCCGGTGGACGCGTGCTGATCGGCGACCTGGACGTGGAGGCCGGAGAAGCGTGTCTGGCGGAATGGCAGCGCGGCGAGGATGCCGCGTTCCAGCGCCTGGACATCACCGACGAAGCCAGCGTGCGCGACTTCATCGCCGTGGCCCTGCAGCGTTTCGGCCGTATCGACGGACTGGTGAACAACGCGGGCATCGCCGGTCCACACGGCACAGAGTTGCAGGATATGGACTGGGACGAGTGGCAGCGCCGACTGTCGTCACTGCACGGTGCATTCCTGTGCAGCAAGCACACGTTGCCAGCACTGACCGCCAGCGCCGCCGGTGCGATCATCAACATCGCCTCCACCCGGGCCTGGCAATCCGAAGCACACAGCGAAGCCTATGCGGCAGCCAAGGGTGGGCTGGTGGCCTTCACCCATGCACTTGCGATCAGCGCCGGTCCGGCGGTGCGTGTGAACAGCATCAGCCCCGGCTGGATCGGCACCACTGCGTGGCAGGCCCCCTCACGGCGCCACGCGCCGGAATACTCAGCCATCGATCATGCGCAACACCCGGTCGGCCGGGTCGGCCGCCCCGAAGACATCGGTGCACTGGCGGTGTACCTGCTGTCGTCGCTGTCCGGTTTCACCACCGGCCAGGACTTCATCGTGGACGGCGGCATGACCCGGAAGATGATCTACGCCGAATGACCCCAAGGCGCGACGCCCGGTAGAGGCCAACCTTGGTTGGCCTGGGCTTTTCGCCAACCAAGGTTGGCGCCTACCAAGGCGTTACGCCATGTCCGAACATTCCGGTAGATCCACGCCATGCGTGGATAACGGTAACGTGCCAACCAAGGTTGGCACCTACCAAACACCTTACGCCATGCCCGAGTGGCGCAGCAGCGCGTCGATCTGAGGCGCGCGGCCGCGGAAGGCCTTGAAGTTCTCCGCCGCCGGGCGGCTGCCACCACGCGACAGGATCTCTTCGCGGAAGCGCGCGCCGGTTTCAGCCAGCGCCTGCGGCGCCTCCTCGAACGCCGCATAGGCATCGGCGCTCAGCACCTCGGCCCACTTGTAGCTGTAGTAACCGGCTGCGTAGCCGCCGGCGAAGATGTGGCTGAACTGATGCGGGAAGCGGTTCCAGACCGGCGGGTGGTTCACCGCCACTTCCGCGCGCACACGATCGAGCAGTGCCAGAACGCTGTCCTGCGCCGGCTCGAACTGGCTGTGCAGCAGCATGTCGAACAGGCCGAACTCCAGCTGGCGAACGGTGGCCATGCCGCTGTGGAAGTTGCGTGCAGCCAGCATGCGCTCGTACAGCGCGCGCGGCAGCGGCTCGCCACTGTCCACATGTGCGGTCATCGCCTGCAGGTGCTCCCATTCCCAGCAGAAGTTCTCCATGAACTGGCTGGGCAGCTCCACCGCGTCCCATTCCACGCCGTTGATGCCGGCCACACCCAGTTCGCCGATGCGGGTCAGCAGCTGATGCAGGCCGTGGCCCATTTCATGGAACAGGGTGGTCACTTCATTGTGGCTGAAGGTAGCCGGCTTGCCATTGGCACCTCGGCCGAAGTTGCACACCAGGTAGACCAGCGGCGTCTGCACGCTGCCGTCGGCACGCTCGCGGCGGTTACGGCAATCATCCATCCACGCGCCACCGCGCTTGCCTTCGCGCGCGTACAGGTCCAGGTAGAACTGGCCCACCAGCGCACCCTGCGCATCGACCAGGCGGAAGAAGCGCACATCCTCGTGCCACACCGGCGCGCTGTCCTCCTGCACGCGCAGGCCGTACAGCTGCTCGATTACCGAGAACAGGCCGCCCAGCACCTTCGGTTCGGTGAAGTACTGCTTCACTTCCTGTTCGGAATAGCTGTAACGCGCCTGCTTCAGGCGATCGGCAGCGAATGCCAAGTCCCAGGCCTGCAGGCTGTCGATACCGAGTTGCTCGCGTGCGAACTGTTCCAGTTCAGCACGGTCCTTGGCCGCGAACGGCTTGGCGCGCGAGGCCAGGTCACGCAGGAAACCGAGCACCTCGGCCGGGTCCTGCGCCATCTTGGTCGCCACCGAATAATCACCATACGAACCGAAGCCGAGCAGTGCGGCGAGTTCCGCGCGCAGGGCGAGGATGCGGTCGATGTTGCCGCTGTTGTCCAGCGTGTCATCGCCGAATTCGGACGCACGCTGTGCGCTGGCACGGTACAGGATCTCGCGCAGGTCGCGGTCCTCACCCCAGGTCTGCACCGGCAGGTAGCACGGCATCTGCAGGGTCAGTTTCCAGCCAGACTTGCCGTCCTTCTGTGCTGCGGCATGCGCGGCGGCCTTCACGTCTTCCGGCAGGCCCTTCAATCGCGCTTCGTCCTCGACGATCAGCGACCAGGCATCGGTAGCGTCAAGAACGTTCTGCGAGAACTTCGCCGACAGCGCCGACAGCTCTTCCTTGATCGCCGCGAAGCGCTGCTGCGCCTCCGGCGCCAGCTCGGCGCCGCCGAGGCGGAAGTCACGCAGCGTGTTGTCCAGCACCTTGCGCTGGGCCTCGTCGAAGCGCGCCGCCTCGGTGCTGGCGGCCAGTGTCTGGTACTGCCGGTACAACGCCAGGTTCTGGCTGAGCGCACTGGCGAAGCGGGTCACCCGCGGCAGGTTGCTGTTGTAGGCCTCACGCAGTTCCGGGGTGTTGACCACGCCCTGCAGGTGGCCGACCAGGCCCCAGGCGCGCCACAGGCGCTCGGTGGCATCGTCCAGCGGGGCCACAAAGGTCTCCCAGCGCACCGGCTGCACCTGCTCGGCCGTGCTGACGGCGGCTTCGGCCTCGGCCAGCAGCACGTCCAGCGCCGGCGCCACGTGCTCGGGGCGGATGGCCTCGAAGCGCGGCAGGCCGGAAAAATCGAGCAGGGGGTTGGCAATGGTCACGGCAGATCTCCAGGGTACGGGCCCGGCGGGCGGGCAGCATGCAGGATATGGCGCTGGCAGGCGGGGCTGACAAGGGGGCACGGCCCGGCATTCACGTCGGCCTTACGGTCCCGCGCTGAAGCTCTGGCTGCGGGGGAGTCCGCAGCGGTACGCACCGAACGAGGCCCTACATGGAAGGTCTGGCTGCAGTTGCATCCGCCTCACCGGCCCGGTCACTGGCATTGTCCGCCAGCCCGGCCGAACTGACCTGGATCGCCGCATTGTGCGATGCCGGCGACGACGCCCCGCGTCACCTGCAGCAACTGCAGGCAGTGCTGCAGCAGGGCGGCACGTTCAACGATGCCCAGGAGTGGTACCCGTTCGAGGTGATCGAGCGCGGCGCCAGCCAGCTGCGGCTGGGCCATGAGCGCGAGTTCGTGATCTGCGTGCTGCTGTGGCTGCAGGCGCTGGCCCAGGGCCGTGCCAGCATCCTGGACCCGAGCCTGCATCTGGATGATCGCGCGATGGACATCGAGGCCTTGCCCGATGCGCTGCGAGATGCAGTGCTGGACGCGTTCACCGCGGCGGGGTACTGAATCTGTAGCGTCGAGCCATGCTCGACGGCTCTTTCCCGGAGTCGAGCATGGCTCGACTCTACAAGGGCTCTACAACGCTTCCAGGCTGCACCACGGCAGTTCCGGCAGCCCCTGCCCGGCCACTGCCGCCGCCAGCTGCGCATCGGCGCCGTCGACATCGATGCCCTGGCGCGCGTACCACGCCGGGTCGTAATAGCTCTGCGCGTAGCGCTCGCCACTGTCGCACAGGATGCTGACAATGCTGCCCTGGTGGCCCGCCTCACGCATCCACTGCGCCGCCTGCAGCACACCGATGAAGTTGGTGCCGGTGGAGCCACCGACACGGCGGCCGAGCTGGCGGCTGACATGGCGCATCGCGGCCAGGCTCAGCGCGTCGGGCACCTTCACCATCGCATCGACGCTGGTCGGGATGAAGCTCGGCTCCACCCGCGGCCTGCCGATGCCTTCCACGCGCGAACCGCCGCTGCAGGTCAGGCCGCGCCAGTCCTGCTGGCCGGCCACGGCAGCCTGATAGCCATCGAAGAACACCGACACTTCCGGGTCCGCGCAAAGGATGCGGGTGTCATGCCGGCGGTAGCTGACATAGCGGCCCAGCGTCGCTGCGGTACCGCCGGTACCGGGGCTGCACACGATCCATTCCGGAACCGGGCTGGGCTCCTCGGCCATCTGCTTGAAGATGGATTCGGCGATGTTGTTGTTGGCGCGCCAGTCGGTCGCCCGCTCGGCATAGGTGAACTGGTCCATGAAGTGGCCACCGGTTTCGCGGGCCAGCTTCTCCGATTCACCGTTGAGTTCGCAGGCGCGCTCGACCAGGTGGCAGCGGCCCCCGTGGAACTCGATGGCGGCGATCTTCTCCGGCGAGGTCGTGGCCGGAATCACCGCGATGAACGGCACCCCCAGCAGGCGCGCGAAATAGGCCTCGGACACGGCCGTCGAGCCGCTGGAGGCCTCGATCACCGGCCGGCCTTCGCGCAGCCAGCCGTTGGTCAACGCATACAGGAACAGCGAGCGCGCCAGCCGGTGTTTCAGGCTGCCGGTGGGATGGCTCGATTCATCCTTCAGGTACACATCGATGCCCGCGAACCCCGGCAGCGCCAGCGGGATCAGGTGGGTATCGGCGGAACGATTGAAATCGGCTTCGATCTTGCGGATGGCGGCAGCCACCCATTCACGCTGCGACATGGCGGGCAATGCTCAGAACGGAACGGTGCGATCCGCCCATTGTACGTCGCGGTGCCGTCAGGTGACGGCCGGTAGAATGGCCCCATCCGGCCAGCAACGGCCCTGTCTGAAGGACCTCCCCCATGACCATTCCCGCCCTGCGCGATGTCCCCGGCGTCGCCGCTCAGGCCCCGGCCGAAACCACCGGCTTCGTGTTCAACCACACCATGCTGCGGGTGAAGGACATCACCGCCTCGCTGGACTTCTACACCCGCGTGCTCGGCTACCAGCTGATCGACAAGCGCGACTTCGCCGAAGCCCAGTTCAGCCTGTACTTCCTGGCCTACGTACCGGCCGGCGCGGTGGTGCCGGAAGACGACAGCCAGCGCCGCGTGTGGATGGCCGGCCTGCCGGGTGTGCTGGAACTGACCCATAACCACGGCACCGAAACCCAGGACGGCGCGGTCTACCACGACGGCAACAGCGACCCGCGCGGCTTCGGCCACATCTGCGTGTCCGTGCCGGACATCGAAGCCGCCTGCCAGCGCTTCGAGGACCTGGGCGTGACCTTCCAGAAGCGCCTGACCGACGGCCGCATGAAGAACCTGGCCTTCATCAAGGACCCGGACGGCTACTGGGTCGAGATCATCGCCAACGTCTGACCCAAAAAGGGGACGGAGGGGATTAAGTCGTTTCTGGCACTATTGGCTGGAAGCGACTTAATCCCCTCCGTCCCCTTTTTTGCGAGGTTCGTATGGAAACGATGGAACTGCACCGCGGGCGACTGATCGACCACATCCAGCTGGTCGTACGCGACCTGGCCGCCAGCCGGCGCTTCTACCAGGCGGTGTTCGACACGATCGGCATCCCGATCGCCGGCGAAGGCGAGGATTACTTCTGGGCCGATGAGCTGTTCATTTCCAGCGCCAGCAGCGAGGCCGCCGCCGGCCAGCTGACCGGCCGCCACCACCTGGCATTCCAGGCGCGCGACAGCGCCACCGTCGATGCCTTCCACACTGCGGCCATCGCCGCCGGAGGCAAGGACAACGGCGCGCCCGGCGAGCGCCCCTACCATCCCGGCTACTACGGCGCCTTCGTGCTCGATCCGGATGGCAACAACATCGAAGTGGTCTATCACGGTCCGGCGAACTACAGTGCCGATTCGGTGAAGGTCACTTTCTGATATCACCGAAGCCGTAAACGAAGAAGCCGGGCAATGCCCGGCTTCTCTGCATCCAAGGGTCCAGCCCTCAGTGGGCGGCCATGTAGATGTCCTGCAGCACGGCCTTTTCCAGCTCCAGCTCGCCCAGCAGGTTCTTCACGATGTCACCCAGGCTGAGGATGCCAACCAGTCGGGCGCCTTCGGTGACCATCAGATGACGGCGCCGCGAGTACGTCATCAACGACATGGCCTGCTTCAGGGTGGCTTCCGGCGCGATGCCTTCCAGACCGGTGGACGGCAGGCTGGAGATCACCCGGCGGCCGGCCTGCGGGCCGTCGTCGGCCAGGGTGCGCACGATGTCCTTCTCGGAAATGATGCCGACCGGGGCATCGTCCTTCATCACCACCAGCGCAGCGATCTTGTTCGCGCTCATCTTGTGGGCGGCGGCACCGATGGTGTCTTCGGCGTCGATGGTGATGACAGCTTCTTTCTTGGATTGCAGGAGTTCGCGGACGTTCATTCTTGTTTCCTGGTGCAGGTCACTAAGTCAAAAAGTGTGCTCTTCCGATACGCCCCCTCCCCGGGAACAGACCTTTCAGCGCACGTCTGGCGCACCCGGCTGCCGGTGGAAATGGATCGGCAGACGACGTGCTGCAACGCGAACGAGGTGGGTTCAACCGCTCAACCCGGCCCTCGGTCAAATCGATTCTACGACTGCGACCATCGGTCACTACCGGCATCGATAGGACAGTTCGTCGTGGGAACCAACTGACGATTCAGAGAATGGCACCGCGGCTGAAACCGCCGCTGAATACAGGCGATGTCGCGCATTAAAGATTGATTGCCTGCTGCCGACAGCGGACAGAACACCCGGCGGCTGTCCCACTTGGCACGACCACCGGCGCAAACGAAAGGGGCCCCACGTGGGGCCCCTTTCGCATGCAGCTTCCAGCGGTTCCGGCGGAGTTACTCCACCGTCACGCTCTTGGCCAGGTTGCGTGGCTTGTCCACGTCGGTGCCACGTGCCAGTGCGGTGTGGTACGCCAGCAGCTGCACCGGGATGGTGTGCACGATCGGGCTGAGCACGCCGGCATGGCGCGGCGTACGGATCACATGCACGCCTTCGGACTCGTTGAAGTTGCTGTCCTGGTCGGCGAACACGAACAGCTCGCCGCCGCGCGCGCGTACTTCCTGCATGTTCGACTTCACCTTCTCCAGCAGGCTGTCGTTGGGCGCGATCACCACTACCGGCATGTCCTCGTCCACCAGCGCCAGCGGGCCATGCTTCAGCTCGCCCGCCGGATAGGCCTCGGCGTGGATATAGGAGATCTCCTTCAGCTTGAGCGCGCCTTCCAGCGCGATCGGGTAATGCAGGCCACGCCCCAGGAACAGCGCGCTGCTCTTGCGGGCGAAACGCTCGGCCCAGGCGGCGATCTGCGGCTCCATGTTCAGCGCGTGCTGCACGCTGCCCGGCAGGAAGCGCAGCTGCTCCAGGTAGTCCGCTTCCTGCGCCGCGTCGATGCGGCCATGCAGCTTGCCCAGCACCACGGTCAGCTGGAACAGTGCGGCCAGCTGGGTGGTGAAGGCCTTGGTCGACGCCACGCCGATCTCGGCGCCGGCGCGGGTGTAGCAGACCAGCTCGCTGGCGCGCGGAATCGCGCTTTCCGGCACGTTGCAGATCGACAGCGTGTGCCTGTGGCCCAGCGACTTGGCGTACTTCAACGCCTCCATCGTATCCAGCGTTTCGCCGGACTGGGAGATGGTGACGATCAGGTGCTTCGGGTTCGCATAGGCGGCGCGGTAGCGGTACTCGCTGGCAATCTCCACGCTGCACGGCAGGCCGGCGATGGCTTCGATCCAGTAGCGCGCGGTCAGGCCGGCGTAATAGCTGGTGCCACAGGCGATGATCTGCACGCCTTCGATGCCTGACAGCACGGCCTCGGCATTCTTGCCGAACAGTTCGGCCGGGAAACCACCGGCGTCGATCGCTGCCTCGATGGTGTCGCCCAGCGCGCGCGGCTGCTCGTGGATTTCCTTCTGCATGAAGTGGCGGTACGGGCCCAGCTCCAGCGATGCCAGCGATACGTCGGACAGGTGCACCTCGCGCTCGATCGGCTGGTCATGCTCATCGAAGATGCGCACGCCGTCGCGGCGGATTTCGGCGGTGTCGCCCTCTTCCAGGAAGATCACCTTGCGGGTGGCCGAGATCACCGCCGAAACGTCGGACGCCACGAAGTTCTCGCCCTCGCCCAGGCCGATCAGCAGCGGGCAGCCCATGCGCGCGCAGACGAAGCGTTCCGGCTCGGCGCGGCTGACCACGGCCAGTGCGTAGGCACCGGTCAGCTCCTTCACCGTATGCTGCAGCGCCACCAGCAGGTCGTCGCCGTCCTTCAGGTGGTGATGGATCAGGTGCGCGATGACTTCGGTGTCGGTCTGCGACTCGAAGGTGTAACCCAGGGCACGCAGCTTCTCGCGCTGCTCCTCGTGATTTTCGATGATGCCGTTGTGCACCAGCGCCACGCCGTGGCTGATGTGCGGATGCGCGTTGGCCTCGGTGACACCACCGTGGGTGGCCCAGCGGGTGTGGCCGATGCCCAGCACTGCATTGAAGCCCTCGGCCTCGGCCGCAGTGGCCATTTCCGACACACGGCCGGTACGACGCACGCGGCGCACATCCGGCCGTTCGGCATGGTCGATCACCGCGATGCCCGAGGAATCGTAACCACGGTACTCAAGGCGCTTCAGGCCTTCGATCAGCACCGGCACTACGTCGCGATCAGCGATCGCACCCACGATTCCACACATGTCACGCGTTTCCTTGAAGACGATCGCCGCATTCTAGCCTGCGGGCCCGCGCTCCCCCTCCTGTCCGCTTAATGAAAGTGTCCGGAAAGGTGTCCGCGGACACCCGGACACTTCAGGGCGCCTCCCAACCCATTGACCCACAAGGAAATAAAGTTGGCACGCTACGTGCTTGGTACCCACTACCACCGTCAGGCACGCACCCGATGATCCGCGACACCTCCGCACAGGACCAGATCGTTTCCTCCGCCCCGGCCGGCACCACCCGCGCCAACTGGCAGCGTTACCGCTGGCCGGCACTGGGCGCCATCGCGCTGCTGGCCGGCATCGGCTGGGCCGTGTACGCCTGGTCCAACGCCAGCCGCTCCTACGACAGCAGCCGCGTGCGCATCGCCGAAGTGAAGCGCGGAGACCTGGTCCGCGACATCGCCGCCGACGGTCGGGTGATTGCCGCCAACAGCCCGATCCTGTACGCCATCTCGGCCGGTACCGTGGACCTGAAAGTCGTTGCCGGTGACGTGGTCAAGAAGGACCAGGAGCTGGCGGTCATCGACAGCCCGGAACTGCGCAGCAAGCTGGCCCAGGAGCAGGCCACCCTGGCCGGCCTGGAAGCCGAGGCCAGCCGCGCCGCGCTGGACGCCACCCTGGCCCGCGCCAAGTCGCGCAAGGAAACCGACCAGGCCACCATCGAGCGCCAGGCCGCCGACCGCGACCTGCAGCGCTACCAGCGCGGTTACGACGGCGGTGCAGTACCGCAGATCGATCTGGCCAAGGCCAAGGACTCGCTGAAGAAGGCCGACATCACGCTGGCCAACGCCACCACCGATGCACGCCTGCAGAGCCAGGGCGCTGACCTGGACGCCCGCAACAAGCGCCTGCTGGCCGACCGCCAGAAGGCCGTCGTGGCTGAAGTGCAGCGCCAGGTGGACGCGCTGACCCTGCGCGCGCCGTTCGACGGCCAGGTCGGCCAGGTGCAGGCCGTCCAGTCCACCAACCTGGCCGCCAATGCGCCCGTGCTGGGCGTGGTCGACCTGTCCAAGTTCGAGGTCGAGATCAAGGTGCCGGAGAGCTTCGCCCGCGACCTGGCGATCGGCATGCCGGCTCAGCTGACCGGCGGCAACGGCAAGCCGTTCCCGGGCGAGATCAGTGCGGTGTCGCCGGAAGTGGTCAACGGCGAGGTCAACGCCCGCGTGCGCTTCGCCAGCGCGCAGCCGGAAGGCCTGCGCCAGAGCCAGCGGATGTCGGTGCGCGTGCTGCTCGACACCCGCAAGGACGTGCTGAAGGTCGAGCGCGGCCCGTTCGTCGAACAGGGCAACGGCATCGCCTACGTGATGGATGGCCGCACCGCAGTGCGGCGTCCGGTGGAACTGGGCGTCAGCAGCCTGGGCGAAGTGGAAATCAAGTCGGGTGTGCAGCCGGGCGACCGCATCGTGGTCTCTGGCAGCGACCTGTTCAAGGACGCCGAACGCGTCTCCGTCAACTGATACCTGATACCTGAATCCTGGAGAGAGGACACCCCATGTACATGCTCGAAATGCGTTCGGTCGCCAAGGTCTTCCGCACCGAACAGGTGGAAACCCACGCACTGCGCTCGCTGGAACTGCAGGTCAAGGAAGGTGAGTTCGTCGCCGTCACCGGCCCGTCAGGCTCCGGCAAGACCACCTTCCTCAACATCGCCGGCCTGCTGGAAACCTTCACCAGCGGCACCTACATGCTTGACGGCCAGGACGTGAGCACGCTGGGCGACGACGCCCGCAGCCGCCTGCGCAACCAGAAGATCGGCTTCATCTTCCAGGGCTTCAACCTGATTCCCGACCTGAACCTGTTCGACAACGTCGACGTGCCGCTGCGCTATCGGAAGATGAGCGCCAACGAGCGCCGCGAACGTATCGAGAAGGCGCTGAGCCAGGTCGGCCTCGGCTCGCGCATGAAGCATTATCCGAATGAACTGTCGGGTGGCCAGCAGCAGCGCGCGGCCATCGCGCGTGCGCTTGCCGGCAGCCCGCGCCTGCTGCTGGCCGACGAACCGACCGGCAACCTGGACACACAGATGGCCCGCGGCGTGATGGAACTGCTGGAGGAGATCAACGCTGCCGGCACCACCATCGTGATGGTCACCCACGATCCGGAACTGGCCGCGCGCGCGCAGCGCAACGTGCACATCGTCGATGGCCAGGTGACCGACCTGGTGCGCGAGCCGGTGCTGGCCACCCCGCCACGCCACATCGTCGCCGTCAACGAGTGAGGGCCCGACCATGTTCGCCTACTACGCCCGATTGGCGGTGCGCAGCTTCCGCCGCAACAAGGTACTGACCGCGTTGATGGTGATCGCTATCGCGCTAGGCATCGGCGCCTCGATGACCACGTTGACCGTGTTCCACGTGCTGTCCGGTGACCCGATTCCCGGCAAGAGTGACCGCCTGTTCTATGTGCAGCTTGATGCCGCGACCGGCGCCTATGTCGCTGGCGAGGAACCGGAAACCCAGCTGACCCGCTTCGACGGTGAAGCCCTGCTGCGCGAAGCCAAGGGCGAGCGCCAGGCACTGATGAGCGGCGGCGGCGGTACCATCGAACCGGACAACAGCACTCTCAAGCCCTTCAGCATCGACACCCGCTGGACCTCGGCCGACTTCTTCCCGATGTTCGAGGTGCCCATGCAGTACGGCCGCCCCTGGACGCGCGAGGACGATGAAGGCCGTGCACGCGTGGTGGTCATCTCCAAGGCGCTCAATGACAAGCTGTACCAGGGCGCCAACAGCGTCGGCCGCGACCTGCGCATGGAAGGGCAGAGCTACCGCATTGTCGGCGTGATGAAGGAATGGAGCCCGGAGCCGCACTTCTACGACCTGACCACGGGCAGCTACGGCAAGAACGAGGACCTGCTGCTGCCGATCTCCACCTCCTTCGACCTGAAGCTGGGCAACAACGGCAACATGAACTGCTTCGGCGAGAATCCCGACGGCAACAGCTACTCGCTCAATGCACCGTGCGCATGGCTGCAGTACTGGGTGGAGATGGACCCGGCCAAGGCCGCCGACTACCGCCGCTACCTGGAGAACTATTCGACCCAGCAGCGCGAGGCCGGCCGCTTCAAGCATCCGCCGAACGTGCGCCTGCGCACCGTGATGGAATGGCTGGACTTCAATGGCGCGGTCCCCAGCGATGTGCGCCTGCAGCTGTGGCTGGCGCTGGGCTTCCTGGGTGTCTGCCTGGTCAACACGGTGGGCCTGCTGCTGGCCAAGTTCCTGCGCCGCAGTGGTGAGATCGGCGTGCGCCGCGCCCTCGGTGCCAGCCGTGGCCAGATCTTCCTGCAGTGCCTGGTGGAAGCCGGTGCGGTCGGTGTGGTCGGTGGCGTGCTGGGTATCGGTCTGGCCCTGCTTGGCCTGTTCGCGGTGCGCCAGCAACCGGTGGAATACGCAAAGCTGGCCCACCTGGACGGCAACATGCTGCTGCTCGCGCTGGGCCTGACCCTGCTCGCCAGTCTTGCCGCCGGGTTCCTGCCCGCCTGGCGCGCCATGCAGGTCACCCCGGCCATCCAGCTCAAGTCGCAGTAAGCACCCGAACGAGGACTCCCATGGACATCCGCCCCATCCTCAGCACGCTGCGCCGGCACAAGACCGCCGCTGCCCTGATCGTGCTGGAAGTCGCACTGACCTGCGCCATCGTCTGCAACGCGCTGTTCCTGGTCAGCCAGCGCGTGGAGAAGATCAGCATGCCCAGCGGCATCGCCGAGAGCGAACTGGTCATGTTGCGCGTCAGCGGCATCGGCAAGCAGACCGACGCCATGGCCCGCACCCGCGAGGACCTGGCATCGCTGCGCGCGATTCCCGGCGTCAGCAACGTCACCATCATCAACCAGGTCCCCTTCCGCAACGGCTCCTCCAGCAGCAGCATTTCGCGTGTGATCGACCAGGAACGGCCGACCACCAACGCCTCGATGTACACCCTGTCCGAGAACGGGCTGGCCACGATGGGCATCAACCTGATCGCAGGCCGCGATTTCCTGCCCGACGAATACCAGAACTTCGAAGACGCCAGCAAGGGCGGCGCAAAGGAGAACGCGATCCCGGTCATCCTCACCCAGGCCACCGCCGCCAAGATGGAACCCAATGGCAGTGCGCTGGGCAAGACCTACTACATGGGCAAGCAGCCGCTGCATGTGGTCGGCATCGTCGACACGCTCAGCACGCCCAACGGCTGGAATGACAACTGGACCAACTCGATGCTGCTGCCCATGCGGCGCACCTTCGACGAAGGTGGCACGTATGTGCTGCGCACTTCGCCGGAACGCCGCAAGGAAGTACTCGATGCCGGTGCCGCCGCGCTGGAACGCAACGACCCCAACCGGCTGATGCGCGACAAGCTGACCTATGAAGACCAGCGCAAGGACTTCTTCAAGAACGACCGCGCGATGGTCGGCCTGCTGATCACCGTCAGCATCTCGCTGCTGGTGGTCACCGCGCTGGGCATCATCGGCCTGGCCAGCTTCTGGGTGCAGCAGCGCAGCAAGCAGATCGGCATCCGCCGTGCGCTGGGCGCGACCCGCGGGCAGATCCTGCGCTACTTCCAGACCGAGAACTTCCTGCTGGCCACGCTGGGCATCGTGCTGGGCATGCTGACGGCCTACGCCATCAACCTGGCGCTGATGAACCTGTACGAGCTGCCGCGCATGCCGCTGTACTACCTGCCGCTGGGTGCACTGCTGCTGTGGGTGCTGGGCCAGATCGCGGTGTTCGGGCCGGCGCGGCGTGCGGCGGCGGTGCCGCCTGCGGTCGCCACGCGGGGCGCGTGAGATGCGTGCCCGCGCGATGTGCCTGATGCTGCTCCTGCCATTGCCGGCGCTGGCCGGCGGTGGCAGTGCGCAGACACTGGAGTGGCGCCAGGATGCCGCGCGGTTGTCCTTGCGCTCAACGGAGGGCCAGGTGCGCGTGGAGGCCGCCAGCCCGGAAATGCGCTTCGGCGTGCGCAGTGGCGATCGCATCCTGCGCGTGGACGACACGGCGGTGCGCCGGGTCGAACACCTTGCCGAGGCCCTGCGTCATGCCAACGCAGCCACCGCCTATCTGTTGCTGCGCCGCGACAAGCGCGAACTGACGGTGGCGGTCGACGCCGCAGCCTGGCGCCAGGCGCTGGAGGTGCCGCCGCCACCCGCGCCGCCACGGCCCCCGGCGCCTCCCCGGCGCTGAGCGAGGGCCGCTCCTGCACAGCCACGGGTTTGGCTATGCTTGATGGGTGGCGCCGGGCTCTCCCGGTGCGTGGACACGAACTGCTCCAACGGCGCCGCCCATCCCTTTCTGCAGAACCGCTTGATGCCTGCGATCCTGATCATCGACGACAACGCCAGCGTGGGTACCGCGCTGGACGTGCTGTTCTCCCTGCACGACATCGACACCCTGCAGGCGCAGAGCCCGTCCGAAGGGCTGGCCCTGCTGGAGTCGCAGCCGGTCGACCTGGTGATCCAGGACATGAACTTCAGCGAGGACACCACCTCCGGCGAAGAAGGCGAGGCCCTGTTCGCGCAGATCCGCGCGCGCCATCCCGATCTGCCGGTGATCCTGCTGACCGCCTGGACCCACCTCAGCAGCGCGGTGGATCTGGTCAAGGCCGGTGCGGCCGACTACCTGGCCAAGCCCTGGGACGACCGCAAGCTGATGACCACGGTCAACAACCTGCTGGAACTGTCCGAGGCGCGCCGCGAACTGGACCGGCGCCGCAGCCGTGAACTGCGCCAGCGCAATGCGCTGGAAGAGAAGTATGACCTGTGCGGCGCGGTCTTCGCCGACCCTGCCAGCGAGCGCGTCATCGCACTCGCCTGCCAAGTCGCACGCTCGGAACTGCCGGTACTGATCACCGGCGCGAACGGTGCCGGCAAGGAGAAGATCGCGCAGATCATCCAGGCCAATTCTCTGGTGGCCAAGGGTCCATTCGTGGCGGTCAACTGTGGCGCGCTGCCTTCGGAACTGATCGAGGCCGAACTGTTCGGTGCCGAGGCCGGTGCGTATACCGGCGCCAACAAGGCGCGCGAAGGCAAGTTCGAGGCCGCCGATGGTGGCACCCTGTTCCTGGATGAGATCGGCAACCTGTCGCTGGGCGGGCAGATGAAGCTGTTGCGTGTGCTGGAAACCGGCCGCTTCGAGCGCCTGGGCTCCAACCGCGAACGCCAGGTCAAGGTCCGCGTGGTCAGCGCGACCAATGCCGACCTGCCGGCGATGATCCGCGACGGCACCTTCCGCGAAGACCTCTATTACCGCCTCAACACGGTGGAACTGGTGCTGCCGCCGCTGGCCGAACGTCCGGGCGACATCGTGCCGCTGGCCGAGCGCTTCCTGACCGCTGGCAAGCCCCTGTCCAGCGCCGCCACCGCCGCCCTGCAGCGGCACCCGTGGCCAGGCAACGTGCGCGAACTGCGCAACGTGATCCAGCGCGCCGAACTGCTGGCTACCGGCAACCGTATTGAAGTGGCCGATCTCAACCTGCCGCGCGCAGCCGCCGCACCGCGCCCGGCCCCCAGTGCGGGCAATGACCCCGACCGCGCGCGCATCGAGGAGGTACTGGCGCGCAACCATGGCGTCATCGCCCAGGCCGCCGCCGAACTCGGCCTGAGCCGCCAGGCGCTGTACCGGCGCATGGACCGCCACGGTATCCCGCGCGAATGAAACGGCGCTCGTTCACTTTCCGCCTGTTCCTGCGCCTGCTGCCGGTGCTGGCGCTGGCCGCCGCGTTGCCGTGGCTGCTGGCCTACTGGATGGACCATGGCTGGGTGGTGACCACGGTGTCGGCGTTGATCCTGCTGTCGCTGATGTGGTGGACCCTGCGTCGCGCTACCGCCCCGGTGCGGTCACTGATGCGGGCCCTGGCGGGCACCACCAGCAGCTATCGCGACGGCGAATACAACTTCGGCGTGCACTGGCCCGGCAATGACGAGCTCGGCGACCTGGTGCAGGCACACCGCGAACTGGGCGATGTGCTGCGTGCACAGCGGCAGGGCCTGGTGCAACGCGAACTTCTGCTGGACACGATGGTGCAGAACACGCCGGTGGCGATGCTGCTGATCGCCTCGGGCGGTGATGGCATCGCCCGCGTGGTGTTCTCCAATCTGGCTGCGCGCAAGCTGCTGCATGGCGGCTGGAAGCTGGAAGGCCAGCGCCTGGAGGACGTGCTGGAACAGGTGCCGGTGGAGCTGCGCGATGCCATCGCCCGCGGTGGCGACAGCCTGTTCGCGGTGCATGCCGAGGGCGAGGACGGCGATGAGGACGACGAGCAGGTGTACCACCTCTCGCGCCGCGCCTTCCAGCTCAATGGTCGTCCGCACGACCTGCTGCTGGTGCGCCTGCTGACCGCCGAGCTGCGCCGCCAGGAAGTACAGACCTGGAAGAAGGTGATCCGGGTGATCAGCCACGAGCTCAACAACTCGCTGGCACCGATTGCCTCGCTGGCCCACTCCGGCGGTGTACTGGTGCAGCGTGAGCGCTTTGACCGGCTGCCGGAGATCTTCACCACCATTGAGGATCGCGCACGCCACCTGGAGGGCTTCATCCGCGGCTATGCGCGCTTTGCCAAGCTGCCGCAGCCGCAGTTGCAGACCGTGCACTGGGCCCCCTTCCTGTCCAGCCTGCGCCAGCAGATCCCGTTCGGCATGGAACGTGAGCCGGACGAGGAACTGAGCAGCCGCATCGACATCGCCCAGTTCGGGCAGGCACTGCTGAACCTGTTGAAGAACGCGCACGAAGCCTGCGCCGAAGCAGAGCCGCCCAACGATGACGTACAGGTGCAACTCACGCGGCTGCCGCAGTGGCTGCGCCTGGACGTACTGGATCGCGGCAAGGGCATGAACGAGCAGGTGCTGCAGAATGCGCTGATGCCGTTCTATTCGACCAAGCGCAATGGTACCGGGCTGGGCTTGGCCTTGACCCGCGAGATCGTGGAAGCGCATGGCGGCCGGGTATCACTGCAGAATCGCGGCGATGGCGGGTTGTGCGTGTCGATCCTGTTGCCGGTGGGTTGAGCGGGTAGGTCCACGCCATGCGCGGATGTGCCGACCAAGGTCGGCACCTACCAAACCTGCCGCATCGCCACCCGCAGGTGCATCGGAAACCCGAGCGCAGCCTCTTCGGCCATCACCGCGCGCAGGCCATCGTTCCACTGCACCTCGGGCACTACGTCGAATCCTTCGCTGGCATAGAAGGCCGCATTCCACGGCACATCGGACAGCGTGGTCAGCACCGCGGCCGCGTAGCCCCCCACCCTCGCCTGCGCCAAGGCATGGCGCAGCAAAGCGCGGCCGTGGCCACGCCGCGCGTGTGCGGGATCCACGTCCATCTGCAGCACATGGAATTCACCGCAGAGTTCGCCGGCCAGCAGGTAACCCGCGATACCACCGTCAGCCGCATCCACCACCCACAACTGACCACGTTGAAGGCCATCCTGCAGCGTCGGCAGGTCCAGACCATGCCCGGCAAACACCGGGTAGGCCTGGTGACCCTTCAGCAGTTCACCGGCACGTTGTTCAATTGCCGGCAGCATGCCGAGTTCGTCGGCATGCGGGATGCGTGGCTCAGGACTTCTTGAGCGGGCGCTTCCAGCCATCGATGGTTTCCTGTCGTGCACGTGCCAGTGTCAGCTTGCCATCCGGGGCGTCGCGGGTGATGACCGAACCGGCGGCAATCGTCGCGCTGTCGCCAATGGTCACCGGCGCTACCAGCGAACTGTTGGAACCAATGAAGGCGTTGTCGCCGATGGTGGTGGTCGACTTGTTCACGCCGTCGTAGTTGCAGGTGATGGTGCCGGCACCGATGTTTACCTTGCTGCCGATCACCGCATCGCCCAGGTAGGTCAGATGGTTGGCCTTGCTGCCAACACCGAGGGTGACCTTCTTGGTCTCGACGAAGTTGCCCACGTGCACGCCGTCGGCGAGCACGGTCCCCGGGCGCAGCCGCGCGAACGGTCCCACCAGAGCAGCGCCTTCGGTGACCACGCCTTCAAGATCACAATGCGCGCGCACTTCGGTGCCCGGGCCAAGATTGACGTCCTTCAGCCGGTTGAACGGGCCCACGGTGACGCCGTCGCCGAGCACGATGTGGCCTTCCAGAACGACGTCGACATCGATCAGCACATCGCTGCCCACGGTGACGGTGCCACGGATATCCAGTCGTGCCGGGTCACGCACGCGCGCGCCCTGCGCGCACAGGGCCCGTACCGCGCGGCGCTGCCAGGCACGCTCCAGCTGCGAAAGCTGCCAGGGATCGTTTGCCCCTTCGGCTTCCTGCGCGTCGGCCACCAGTGCCATTTCGGCAGGGGTGTACTCGTGCGCGGCAAAGGCGAACACGTCGGTCAGGTAGTACTCGCCCTGCGCGTTGCTGTTGGACAACTGCGACAGCCAGCGCCGCAGCGCGGTCGACTCGGCGGCAATGATGCCGGTATTGATCGTGCGCACACGCAGCTGGTCGTCGGTAGCGTCCTTCTGCTCGACAATGGAGCCCACCTTGCCTTCGGCATCGCGCAGCACGCGGCCATAACCGGTCGGGTCATCGACATCGGCGACCAGCACCGCCAGGCGACCCGGCTGCGCCAGCAGGTCGCGCAGGGTCTGCGCGCGGATCAGTGGCACGTCGCCGTACAGCACCAGCACCTGCGCGGCGTCAGGCACCTGCGGCATCGCCTGGGCCACCGCATGGCCGGTGCCCAGCTGCCGTGCCTGTTCAGCCCATTGCAGGTCGGGCTGGTCGGCGAAGTGCTGGCGCACCGCTTCACCACCATGGCCGTAGACCACGTGGATCGCCGAGGGCTGCAGTTCGCGGGCCGCATCGATCACATGCGCCAGCATCGGCTGGCCGGCGATCGGCTGCAGCACCTTCGGCAGCACCGACTTCATGCGCTTGCCCGCGCCAGCGGCGAGGATGATGACGTGCAGGGGTTGGGTCATGGAAACGGCAGTCCGTGGTTCGTTGCCGATGATTCTAGAGCGTGGGCCGTTAACATGTGCATCCCACCTCCTTCACCGCACTGATGGGCCTCGTCCGCCAGGGAAGCACCTATCTCATCATCGGGCTCGTGCAGCTGCTGCTCGACTGGCTGGTGTTCGTCACCGCGACCGCGCTGGGCCTGCCGGTGGTGCCTGCCAACATTGCCGGTCGCCTGGTCGGGATGCTGCTGGGCTTCTGGCTCAACGGCCGTTACACCTTTGCCAACGCAGGTGACGCGCGCCTTGGCTGGCGTCGATTTTCACGCTTCTTCGGGCTGTGGCTGCTGCTCACCGCGACAAGCACGTTGCTGGTGAGCCTGGTCGACCACGCGCTGGGCCTGCAGTACACCTGGCTGGCCAAGCCGCTGGTGGAAGGCGGGCTGGCGTGCGTTTCCTTCCTGCTGATGCGCTACGTGGTCTACCGCTGATACGGCGCTGGGATCGGGATCGGGATCGGGATCGGTAGAGTCGACTGTTGGTCGACGGCTCTTCCATCAGACTGCGGAAATCCCGCGCTGCGCGCGATAGTCGACTGACAGTCGACTCAGCCCAGCCGACACTCTACCCCGCACAAACAAAAACGCCGGCACAGGGCCGGCGTTCTCGTGGATGCAGCGCGAGAAACCTCAGTGCTTGAGGTTCTTGCGCAGGCGCTCCAGGGCCTGCAGCTGGACGACGGCTTCGGCCAGCTTCTGCTGGGCTTCAGCCACTTCCATCGCCTCGCCGCGGTTGGCCAGGATGCGCTCGGCTTCTTCCTTGGCCTTGCGGACCGAGGCTTCGTCGATGTCCTGCGCGCGGATCGCGGTGTCGGCCAGCACGGTCACCACCTGCGGCTGCACTTCCAGGATGCCGCCGGATATGGCGAAATCCAGCTGCTCGCCGTTCGGCGTGGTCACCACCACCTTGCCCGGCTTCAGGCGGGTGATCAGCGGCGCGTGCTTGGGCGCGATGCCCAGTTCGCCCAGCTCACCGGTGGCCACGACCAGGGTCGCTTCGCCACGGAAGATTTCCTGCTCGGCGCTGACGATGTCGCAACGGATCGTGCTCATGCAAATCTCTTCGCTGTTCGCGGCGGCGCAATGCCACCGTGGGAGTCCACCGGCGCGGGCGGTTGCCCGGCGCCGGCGTCAGGTCGGGCAGGATCGCTCCCGCCCGTCCCGGATCAGGCCTTCTCGGCCATCTTCTTGGCCTTCTCGACCGCTTCTTCGATGCCGCCGACCATGTAGAACGCCTGCTCCGGCAGGTGGTCGTACTCGCCATCGACGATGGCCTTGAAGCCACGGATGGTGTCCTTCAGCGGCACGTACTTGCCCGGCGAACCGGTGAACACTTCGGCCACGTGGAACGGCTGGCTGAAGAAGCGCTCGATCTTACGGGCGCGCGACACGGCCTGCTTGTCCTCTTCGGACAGCTCGTCCATGCCCAGGATCGCGATGATGTCCTTCAGTTCCTTGTACTTCTGCAGGGTCTGCTGGACGCGCTGGGCGGTGTCGTAGTGCTCGTGGCCGATGACCAGCGGGTCCATCTGGCGGCTGGTGGAATCCAGCGGATCGACGGCCGGGTAGATACCCAGCGAGGCGATCGAACGCGACAGGGTGACGGTCGAGTCCAGGTGGGCGAAGGTGGTCGCCGGCGACGGGTCGGTCAGGTCGTCCGCGGGAACGTAGACGGCCTGGATCGAGGTGATCGAACCGTTCTTGGTCGAGGTGATGCGCTCCTGCAGAACGCCCATTTCCTCGGCCAGGGTCGGCTGGTAACCCACGGCGGACGGCATGCGGCCCAGCAGTGCCGACACTTCGGTACCGGCCAGGGTGTAGCGGTAGATGTTGTCGACGAACAGCAGGACGTCCTTGCCCTTGCCGTTTTCGTCCTTCTCGTCGCGGAAGTACTCGGCCATGGTCAGGCCGGTCAGGGCGACGCGCAGACGGTTGCCCGGCGGCTCGTTCATCTGGCCGTACACCATCGCCACCTTGTCGAGGACGTTGGAGTCCTTCATTTCGTGGTAGAAGTCGTTGCCCTCACGGGTACGCTCACCCACGCCGGCGAACACGGACAGACCGCTGTGCGCCTTGGCGATGTTGTTGATCAGCTCCATCATGTTGACGGTCTTGCCGACGCCGGCGCCGCCGAACAGGCCGACCTTGCCGCCCTTGGCGAACGGGCACATCAGGTCGATGACCTTGATGCCGGTTTCCAGCAGCTCGGTAGCCGGGGACTGGTCTTCGTACGACGGGGCCGCACGGTGGATTTCCCAGCTGTCGCTGGCGGCCACCGGGCCGGCTTCGTCGATCGGACGGCCCAGCACGTCCATGATGCGGCCCAGGGTGCCAGCGCCGACCGGCACCGAGATGCCGCGGTCGGTGTTGGTGGCAACCAGGTTGCGCTTCAGGCCGTCGGTGGAACCGAGGGCGATGGTACGCACCACGCCGTCGCCCAGCTGCTGCTGGACTTCGAGGGTGATTTCGGTGTTGTCGACCTTCAGTGCGTCGTACACCTTCGGCACCGACTCACGCGGGAATTCGACGTCGACGACCGCGCCGATGATCTGAACGATCTTGCCCTGACTCATTGCTGCATCCTCTAAATGTGTGCTTTGAACGAACGCGGTCAGACTGCTGCCGCGCCGCCGACGATTTCGGAGATTTCCTGGGTGATCGCTGCCTGGCGTGCCTTGTTGTAGACCAGCTGCAGCTCACCGATCAGCTTGTTGGCGTTGTCGCTCGCCGCCTTCATCGCGACCATGCGTGCGGCATGTTCGGAGGCAACGTTTTCCAGCAGCGCCTGGTACACCAGCGACTCGATGTAACGCGTCATCACGTGCTCCAGCACGGTCGCGGCATCGGGTTCGTACAGGTAATCCCAGTCGTGGTGAGCGACCTGCTTCTCAGCCGGCGGCAGCGGCAGCAGCTGATCGAAGCTGGCCTTCTGCGTCATGGTGTTCACGAAGCGGTTGTAGACCAGGTACACGCGGTCGATCTTGCCTTCGGTGAAGGCGTCGAGCATGACCTTGATCACACCGATCAGCGATTCCAGCTTCGGCACGTCGCCGATGTGGGTCACGCTGCCGACCATGTTGACCTTCACGCGGCGGAAGAAGGTCGATGCCTTCTGGCCGATGGTCACCAGGTCCACTTCCGCGCCCTTGTCCTGCCATGCCTTGGCTTCGCCCAGCATCCTGCGGAACAGGTTGTTGTTCAGGCCGCCGGCCAGGCCGCGATCGGAGGAGATCACGATGAAGCCGACCCGCTTGACCTGCTCGCGCTCGACCAGGAACGGATGCTGGTAGTCGGTGCTGGCCTGGGCCAGGTGACCGATCACCTGCTTCATCGCCTGCGCGTACGGACGCGAGGTCTTCATCCGATCCTGCGCCTTGCGGATCTTGGAGGCCGAGACCATTTCCAGGGCGCGCGTCACCTTGCGGGTGTTCTGCACGCTCTTGATCTTGGTTTTGATTTCGCGTCCGCTTGCCATCTCTTGTTTCCCGTGGCGCGGGGCTGCTGCCCCGCGTTGTTCAACCGTTTGTCATCTGGTCCAGCGGAGCCAGAGGCTCCGCTCTACAGGACCGCGATTACCAGCTGCCGGTGGTCTTGAACTCGGCGATGCCCTTCTTGAAGGCACCTTCGATGTCGTTGTCCCAACCGCCGGTGGCGTTGACCTTGCTGATCAGCTCGCCCTGGGTGTTGGCGAAGTGGGCGTGCAGGCCTTCTTCGAACGCCAGCAGCTTGTTGACCGGCACGTCGTCGAGGTAACCCTCGTTGACGGCGTAGATCGACAGCGCCTGGTTGGCGATCGACATCGGCGCGTACTGCTTCTGCTTCATCAGCTCGGTGACGCGCTGGCCACGCTCCAGCTGCTTGCGGGTGGCTTCGTCCAGGTCCGAGGCGAACTGCGCGAACGCAGCCAGCTCGCGGTACTGGGCCAGCGAGATACGGATGCCGCCCGACAGCTTCTTGATGATCTTGGTCTGGGCCGAGCCACCGACGCGCGACACCGAGATACCGGCGTTCACGGCCGGGCGGATGCCGGCGTTGAACAGGTCGGTTTCCAGGAAGATCTGGCCGTCGGTGATCGAGATCACGTTGGTCGGAACGAAGGCGGACACGTCGCCGGCCTGGGTTTCGATGATCGGCAGCGCGGTCAGCGAACCGGTCTTGCCGGTGACCTTGCCTTCGGTGAACTTCTCGACGTATTCCTCGGACACGCGGGCAGCGCGCTCGAGCAGACGGGAGTGCAGGTAGAACACGTCACCCGGGTAGGCTTCACGGCCCGGCGGGCGCTTCAGCAGCAGCGAGATCTGGCGGTAGGCGACGGCCTGCTTGGACAGATCGTCGTACACGATCAGCGCGTCTTCGCCGCGGTCCATGAAGTACTCACCCATGGTGCAGCCCGAGTAGGCGCTGATGTACTGCATGGCAGCCGATTCGGAAGCAGTCGCGGCCACCACGATGGTGTGGGCCAGCGCGCCGTTCTCTTCCAGCTTGCGCACGATGTTGGCGATGGTCGAAGCCTTCTGGCCGATCGCAACGTACACGCACTTGATGCCGGTGCCCTTCTGGTTGATCACCGCATCGATCGCCATCGCGGTCTTGCCGGTCTGGCGGTCACCGATGATCAGCTCGCGCTGGCCACGGCCGATCGGGATCATCGAGTCGACCGACTTGTAACCGGTCTGCACCGGCTGGTCGACCGACTTGCGCCAGATCACGCCCGGAGCAACGCGCTCCACCGGAGCGGTCAGGTCGGTGCCCAGCGGGCCCTTGCCGTCGATCGGCTCGCCCAGCGCGTTCACGACGCGGCCCAGCAGTTCCGGACCGACCGGCACTTCCAGGATGCGGCCGGTGGTCTTGGCGACGTCGCCTTCGCGCAGGTTTTCGTAGTCACCCAGGACCACGGCGCCGACCGAGTCGCGCTCCAGGTTCAGGGCCAGGGCGAAGGTGTTGTTCGGCAGTTCGATCATTTCGCCCTGCATCACGTCGGCCAGACCGAAGATGCGCACGATGCCGTCGGACACGCTGGTCACGGTGCCTTCGTTGCGCGATTCCGCGGCCAGCTTGACCTTCTCGATGCGGTTCTTGATCAGTTCGCTGATTTCGGAGGGGTTGAGCGTGGTTGCCATCGTCAAGTCCTAGTGCCGGCAGCGGGGCCGGACGTTAAATGAATTCAGTTAGCGAGCGCGGTCTGCAGACGGGCCAGCTTGCCCTTCAGCGAACCATCGATGACCACGTCGCCGGCGTCGATCACGGCGCCGCCGATCAGCGAAGCATCGACCGCGGTGGTCACGTCGACCTCGCGGTTGAAGCGCTTGCGCAGCGCAACCTTGATCGCGTCCAGCTCTCCGGCCGACAGCTCGGAAGCCGAGGTCACCGTGGCCTTGACCACGTGCTCGGCTTCGGCGCGCAGGGCGTCGAACATGCCGGAGATTTCCGGCAGCAGCGGCAGACGATGCGATTCGGCCAGGATGGCCAGGAAGCGCGAGTAGGTCTCGCCGTGGGACACCGGCGCCAGCAGGGCGACGGCGTCGTCACGACCCAGCTCCGGGTTGGCGAGCAGGGCCGCCACGCGCGGATCGGCGGCGACGTGGGCGGAGAACGCCAGGGCGTCCGACCACGGCGCGAACGCGCCTTCGTCGCGCGCGGTCGCGAACGCGGCGCGGGCGTACGGGCGGGCAAGCGTGAGGGCCTGGCTCATCCTTAGATCTCCGAGGCCAGCTCGTCGAGCAGCGCCTTGTGGGCGTTGGCGTCGATTTCGCGCTTGAGCAGCTTTTCGGCACCGGTCACGGCCAGCGCAGACACCTGCTTGCGCAGATCTTCACGGGCACGGTTGGCGGCGGCGTCGATTTCAGCCTGGGCCAGTTCCTTCTGACGGGTGGCTTCGGTGATCGCTTCGTTACGGGCAGCATCAACGATCTGGTTGGCACGTGCGTGGGCCTGATCGATGATCTCGTTGGCCTTGGTACGTGCTTCCTTCAGCGCTTCGTTGACCTTCTCCTGCGCCTGGGCCAGATCTTTCTGGCTGCGGTCGGCAGCAGCGAGGCCTTCAGCAATCTTCTGCTGGCGCTCTTCGATCGCGTTCATCAGCGGCGGCCAGATCTTGGTCGCGATGATCCAGATCAGACCAGCGAAGGCCAGCGCCTGCGCAAGAAGGGTGAAATTGATATTCATGGTTAGCTCGATCGCTGGTTTCGGGGTGGACGCGCCGCCGTAGCGGCGCATCCGGCCTTCATCCGAAACCGGGTGCATCAGCACCCGGTCGTCTCAAACCGCTGTATCAGCCGGCCAGAGCCTTGGTGACGGCGCCAGCGAAGGCAGCCGACAGCGGGTTGGCGAAGGCCAGCAGCAGGCCGACGGCGACCGAGATGATGAACGCGGCGTCGATCAGGCCGGCGGTGATGAACATGCGGACCTGCAGGACCGGGATCAGTTCCGGCTGGCGGGCGGCCGACTCCAGGAACTTACCAGCCATGATGGCCAGACCCAGACCGGCGCCCAGCGCGGCCAGGCCGATCATGATGCCGACGGCAAGGGCGGTGGAGCTCTGAATCTGCGCGAAGTTGGTCAGGACGGCGAAGTACATGGTTATCTCCAGGAACTTAAGTTGCTAAGGGTGATGAAACGGATGAAGGTTGAAACGCGTTGAAGCTTGAAACTCAGTGAGCGTCTTCCGACAGGCTCAGGTACACGATCGACAGCATCATGAAGATGAAGGCCTGCAGCGGGATCACCAGCAGGTGGAACAGCATCCAGCCGAGGCCGAACACACCACCGGCAATGGCACCGAAGAAACCGGCACCACCCAGCACCCAGATCAGCAGGAACACGATTTCGCCGCCGAACATGTTGCCGAACAGTCGCATCGCCAGCGAGATCGGCTTGCTCAGCCACTCGACGATGTTGAGGATCAGGTTGAACGGCATCATCCACTTGCCGAACGGCGCCGTCAGGAATTCCTTGATGAAGCCGCCCAGGCCCTTGGACTTGAGCGCGAAGAACAGCATCAGGAAGAACACGCTGATGGCCATGCCCAGGGTGGCATTGACGTCAGCGGTCGGGACCGGCTTCCAGTAGTGCACGCCCACCCATTCCAGCGGCTTGGCGATGAAATCGGCCGGGATCATCTTCAGCAGATTCATCAACAGGATCCAGAAGAAGATCGTGATGGCGATCGGCGTGACCAGCTTGCTCTTGCCGTGGTAGGTGTCCTTGGCCTGGCGGTCGACGAACTCCAGGCAGATCTCGACGAAGGCCTGCCACTTGCCCGGCACGCCGGCGGTGGCCTTGCGGGTGCCCAGCCAGAACGCGACAACGATCACCAGGCCCATCAGGACCGCGGTGAGGAAGGTATCGACGTGGATATGCCAGAACATACCCTCACCCTTGCCGACCGGCGCGGTCAGGTTGTGCAGGTGATGCTGGATGTAGCTGGTAGGGGTTAGAGCCTCGCCCGCCATGTGTCCGGAACCTTCAGTTAATTGAATTCTGTCAACGCCTGGCCATCGCCAGGACCTGGAACATCAAGCCGACGGCGATACCGGCCAACAGCGCCAATGCAGGCAGCTTGAAGACCAGGAACCCCACCAGCAGGACGCCGAAAACCACCACCCACTTGGCCACGATCGCAATGATCAGGCGAGCCATCGCCGATCCTGCGGCCAGTGCCCCACCGCCCAGTGCCATCCGTGCCGCCACCCAGCCACCGGCCGAAATGGCCACACCGGACGCCAGCGCGCCGAGGGCATATTTCGGACCTACCAGCAGGAAGGCCAGGGCCAGGACAGCCACTGCGGCCAGCGGGTAGACCGCGGCGCGCAGCATCAGTCGCCGACCCGCATCAACGGAGTTCAGCACAGGACGTCCCGCGTGGTTGCAAGTGGAGGGCTGAGGCGACTACAGCAGGGGGGCCTCATCGAGCCGCCAAATTATAGCAATGGGACAATTTGCGAGACAACCGCTCCCTGTTCATCCCGGGAGGCCGCAAGTTGCGGTAACGGTTACATTTTTGCGTGCCACCCAGGGGACAATGACGTCCGTATGATGTTGCAGCGCAGTATTGAACTTTGGTCGCAGGCCGCGGAACTTTCACCGAATGCGCCGGTCCGATCTTTCGACCTGCCTGCAGCAACCTCGTCGACGCTCCGCCCCGCAGGTCCCACGATGGCCCCGAAGCCCGGCTCCGGGGCCATCTTTTTGCATCGTCGCGACAGCGCTGAACCGTGCACACTTCGTGGACCATACGTTCACGGATGGTGGACGGGCCTGTCCGGCACAGTGGTCTTCATTCTGATGAACCACTGCAAGGACTCTTCGATGCGCCCCGTACCCACCCTTCTCGCCCTCTCCCTGCTCGCCGCCGGCGCTTCGTTCGCCACTGCCGCCCACGCCGCTGAAGGCGACGACCGCTTCGCCCTGCGCCTGGGTGCGATGAACATCGACTCGGACAACACCCTTCGCGGCAAGACCAACGTCGCCGGCCAGGACATCGGCTTCTCCGAGGACTTCAAGCTGGGTGGCAAGGAGTGGGAACCGCGCATCGACGGCATGTTCCGCATCAGCAACCGCCAGCGCCTGCTGTTCAACTACTTCAAGTACGACAAGGACCGCCGCGAGACCCTTGGCCAGGACATCTCCTTCGGTGACGTCAACGTGCCGTCTGGCAGCTTCGTCAAGGGCGAACTGAAGTACCAGGTCGCCAGCCTGGTCTATGACTACTCGGTGGTGGACACCGATACCTTCGACCTCGGCCTGCAGCTGGGTGCCGAGTACGCCAAGGTCAGCACCAAGGCCTACGCCGATCTGGGTACCGTCTACGAAGGCCAGTTCCTCAATGAGAAGACGGACGGCGTGGCGCCGGTGGTCGGTGCGCGCCTGAGCTTCACCCCGTCGGAAAAGTGGATGATCACGCTGCAGGGCCAGTACCTCAACACGCGCTGGGGCAGCTTCGATGACTACAAGGGCGACCTGAGCCGCGCCAACGCCATCGTCGATTACCGCTTCACGAAGAACTTCGGTGTGTTCGCTGGCTACGACTGGTTCAAGCTCGACGCGGACAAGAAGGGCAGCGACGGCACCATCGGCCTGAAGCAGGAATTCAAGGGCCCGGTGGCCGGCGTCAGCTTCGTGTTCTGATCCCCCGCCCCTTCCACGGCACACTCTCTCCTGGCGCGGCCTCCGGAACATCGGGGCCGCGCTTTTTCTTTGCATCGTCGAGCAGAGAAGCAGGTTGGTCGAGCGCTGGGGGAAGAGGGGCTTGTGTGCGAATGTCCCCCGGCACCGGCCTGCGGCCGTCACCTCCTCCTTTACTTCGCACGCAAGCCCCTCTACCCCCGCGTGTCAGGCATCCAGGCGGGCCAAGCTGTGGCTCTCGACTATCCGCAAGCCGAGCCGCTGCGCGGGTGGCAGGCGCTTGGACAAAGTAAAGGAGGAGGCGACCGCCGCAGGCGGACGACGGGGGACATTTGTCCAGACGCCTGCCACCCGCGCAGCGGCCCCACCGCTCGCAAAAATCCGGAGCGGAGAAACAAAAAACCCCAGCAGATGCCGAGGCTTCTCGTTCGCGAAGGCGCGGGCGCCTTACTTCTTCTTCGGCATGTACAGATCGGTGATCGTGCCGTCGTAGATTTCCGAGGCCATCGCCACCGACTCGCTCAGCGTCGGGTGAGCATGGATGGTGTGGCCGATGTCTTCCGCCTCCGCACCCATCTCGATGGCCAGGCCGATCTCGGCCAGCAGGTCACCGGCGTGCACGCCGACGATCGCACCACCGATGATGCGGTGGGTCTCTTCGTCGAAGATCAGCTTGGTGAAGCCCTCGGTGCGGCCGATGCCGATCGCGCGGCCACTGGCGGCCCACGGGAACTTGGCCACGCCGACCTTCAGGCCCTTGGCCTTGGCTTCGGTCTCGGTCACGCCGACCCAGGCGATTTCCGGGTTGGTGTAGGCCACCGACGGAATCACGCGGGCCACCCACTCCTTCTTGTGGCCGGCAGCCACTTCGGCAGCCAGCTTGCCCTCGTGCGTGGCCTTATGGGCCAGCATCGGGTTGCCGACGATGTCGCCGATGGCAAAGATGTGCGGCACGTTGGTGCGCATCTGGCGGTCGACCGGAATGAAGCCGCGGTCGGTGACCTGCACGCCGGCCTTCTCGGCATCGATCTTCTTGCCGTTCGGCGAGCGGCCCACGGCCACCAGCACGCGGTCGAAGGTGCCCTGCGCCAGAGCCGGCGACTGGCCTTCCTCGGCGGCGTCGAAGGTCACGGTGATGCCCTTGGCATCGGCGGTGACGCCCGAGGCCTTGGTCTTCAGGTGCACTTCGATGCCCTGCTTCTTCAGGCGGTCAGCCAGCGGCTTGACCAGGTCCTTGTCGGCGCCCGGCATCAGCTGGTCCATGAACTCGACCACGGTCACCTTGCTGCCCAGCGCACCGTACACGGTAGCCATTTCCAGGCCGATGATGCCGCCACCGACAACCAGCAGCGAGCCCGGCACTTCGGCCAGCTCCAGCGCGTCGGTGGAATCCATCACGCGCTTGTCGTCCCACGGGAAGTTCGGCAGCTTCACCGCCTGCGAACCGGCAGCGATGATGCACTTCTGGAAGCGCAGCAGCTGGGTGCTGCCGTCAGCGGCAGTGATTTCCAGCTCGTTGGCCGAAACGAATTTGCCAACGCCCTGCACGCTGCGGACCTTGCGCTGCTTGGCCATGCCGGCCAGGCCCTTGGTCAGCTGGTTGACGACCTTTTCCTTGTACTCGCGCAGCTTGTCCAGGGTAATGGTCGGCTTGCCGAACTCGACGCCGAAATCACCGGCGTGGGCCACTTCGTCGATGACCGCTGCAGCGTGCAGCAGCGCCTTGGACGGAATGCAGCCCACGTTGAGGCAGACGCCGCCGAGGCTGGCGTAGCGCTCGACCAGCACCGTATCCAGGCCGACGTCGGCGGCGCGGAAAGCGGCGGTGTAGCCGCCCGGGCCAGAGCCCAGCACGACCATTTCGCATTCGATGTCGGCAGGCTTGCCGCTGGACAGCGCCGGCTTCGGCGCAGCCGGTTCAGCCGGGGCGCGGTGCGACGGGGTCACCGGCGGCTTGCTGGCCGGAGCGGCCGCTGCCGGGGCCGGCGCGGCGGCCTTGGCCGGGACTTCGGCGGCACCTTCGGCGTCCAGCACCACGACCACGGCGCCTTCGGACAGGGTGTCGCCCAGCTTGACCTTGATTTCCTTGACCACGCCGGCAGCCGAGGACGGCACTTCCAGGGTGGCCTTGTCCGATTCCAGGGTCACCAGACCCTGATCCTTCTTCACCGTGTCGCCGACGGCGACCAACACTTCGATCACCGGCACATCGCTGTAATCGCCGATGTCGGGAACCTTGACTTCAATCGTGGCCATGGTGGGTTTTCCTCGTGCCCGCGCGGCGGTACCGGCGGGCTGTCACTGCATCTGTTCACGCGGCCGCGCCAGGGGCGGCGGCCGCACGGTGGGGGCGAAGCGGTGCCTTACAGCAGCACGCGGCGCATGTCGGCCAGTACCTGCGACAGGTACGTGGTGAAGCGTGCGGCCAGGGCGCCATCGATGACGCGGTGGTCGTAGCTCAGCGACAGCGGCAGCATCAGCTTCGGTGCGAATTCCTTGCCGTTCCAGACCGGCTGGATGGACGACTTGGAGACGCCGAGGATGGCCACTTCCGGTGCATTGACGATCGGGGTGAACGCGGTGCCGCCGATGCCGCCCAGCGAGCTGATCGAGAAGCAGCCGCCACTCATGTCGGCCGGGCCGAGCTTGCCGTCGCGCGCCTTCTTGGCCAGTTCGCCGGTTTCCTGCGCGATCTGCACCACGCCCTTCTTGTCCACGTCGCGGATGACCGGCACGACCAGGCCGTTCGGCGTGTCGGCGGCAAAGCCGATGTGGAAGTACTTCTTCAGGGTCAGGTTTTCACCGCTGGCATCGAGCGAGGCGTTGAACTCCGGGAACTTCTTCAGCGCCGCGGCGCTGGCCTTGATCAGGAAGGCGAGCATGGTCAGCTTGATGCCGGCCTTCTCGTTTTCCTTGTTCAGCGCCACGCGCAGGCCTTCCAGGTCGGTAATGTCGGCCTGTTCGAACTGGGTGACGTGCGGGATCATGGCCCAGTTGCGGGCCAGGTTCGCACCCGAGATCTTCTTGATGCGCGACAGCGGCTGGACTTCGGTCTCGCCGAACTTGCTGAAGTCGACCTTCGGCCACGGCAGCAGGTTCAGGCCACCACCGGCAGCAACAGCAGCACCGCCGGCAGCCGGCACGCCACCGCTGAGTGCGGCCTTGACGAACTTCTGCACGTCACCCTTGGTGATGCGGCCACCCTTCTCGGTGCCGTTGATCTGCAGCAGGTCCACGCCCAGTTCGCGGGCGAACACACGCACCGCCGGGGTGGCATACGGCACCTTGGCCGGCAGCACGCCATCGGCGTTGAACTGCACCGGCGGGCTGGACGGGGTACCGGCCGAGGCGACCTCGCGGGCCGCCAGCTTGTCCGGCTGCGCCGGCACAGCGACCGGCTCGACCTTGGTGGCGGTCTCGGCGGCAGCCGGAGCGGCAGCAGCGGCTGCCTTGGTCGGCGCCGGCGCGGCAGCGCCCTCGGCCTCGATGATGGCGACCACATTGCCCTGCGACAGAGTGTCGCCGACCTTGACCTTCAGTTCCTTGACCACGCCAGCCACCGACGACGGCACTTCCATGGTGGCCTTGTCGCTTTCCAGCGTGACCAGGCCCTGGTCCTTCTTGACCGTGTCGCCGACGGCGACCAGCACTTCGATGACCGGAATGCCGGAATAGTCGCCGATATCCGGCACCAGCGCTTCAACCGCACCACCGCTGGCAGCCGGAGCGGCCGGCGCAGCTGCGGCCGGGGCCGGCGTGCTCTGGGTGGCAGCGGCCGGCGCTGCGGCCTTGGCCGGTGCCGGGGCGGCAGCGGCCGGCTTGGCAGCCTCGCCTTCAGCCACTTCGATCAGCGCCACGACCTTGCCCTCGGACAGGGTGTCACCGACCTTGACCTTGATCTCCTTGACCACGCCGGCGACGGCCGACGGCACTTCCATGGTCGCCTTGTCGCTTTCCAGCGTCACCAGGCCCTGGTCCTTCTTGACCGTGTCGCCGACGGCGACAAGCACCTCGATTACCGGGATATCGCTGTAGTCACCGATATCGGGGACAAGTGCTTCCTTGATTTCGGCCATGGGGATAACTCCGGCAATCTGGTGTAGGGAAACGTCTATTGTGCGGCCAGCGGGGGCCAGCGCCAACCGTTACAGGTGTTTTCAGTACTCACGCAGCCGGGACACGCTGTTGCTCATGGGTTGCGGCCGCGACCAGTCGGTAGCGTATTGTCCGGACGATGTCCGCTTCATGTCGCCAGTGCGTCGGCTACCGGCTGCCAGGCCTGGCGCAGCCGCGGCAGTGACCAGGCCGCGTTGGCCGGGCTGGTGGACGGCAGCGCCAGCAGCCTTGGCGGCGCCTCCAGGCCGGGCAGCACCCAACGCTGGAATGCCTTCAGCGATGCCGCACCGTTGCAGCCGATCAGCTCCAGCTCAGGAAGCGAAGCGATCAATGCCGGCAGCGCATTGGGTACTTCCGTGCCACGCACGATGTCGGCATCCAGGCTGCCACGCCGCTCGCACTGACCGATCACATCCCACAGACCCACACCGGCTGCCTGCAGTGCGCGCAGCCGTTGCGGGTACGCCAGGGCCACATCGAAGCCACAGATATCGGCCAGCACAGGCCAGAAGCGATTGCGCGGATGCGCGTAGTAGCGCTGCTCCTGCAATGACGCAACGCCGGGCATCGAACCCAGCAGCAGCACCCTGCAATCCGCCTTCACCTGCGCTTGCAGGCCGATGCACACCGTTGCTTCGCTCACATCTTCTCCAACTGCATGAATGTCGCCGAAGGCCGAAAAGCCCATGAAAACAGGCTTTTCGCTCCAGTCGCTGAACAAGGGAAACTATTTTTTAACGTGCGTCGGATTCGATTCATGTTGGGGCGACTACGGTGTGCTCGCCCCGCAACCGGGGGCCCAAAACAAGAAACATTAGGAGATACCCCCATGCGCTCCATCCGTATCCTGAGTCTCGCCCTGCTGACCTCCGCCGCCTTCGCGCCGGCCGCTTTCGCCCAGGACAGCAGCAGCACCGACACCGCTTCGGGCAAGCATTTTGCCGTTGTTGGCGGCATCTCGCTGCTGGAACCGAAGAACGACCCGATCACCGGCGTCAAGAAGACCGATGGTGGCCCGGCGCCGACCGTCAGCTTCAGCTACTACATCAACGACAACTGGGCCGTTGAACTGTGGGGCGCTGCCGACAAGTTCGACAACAAGTTCAAGGGCCCGAACAACGCCCGCCTGGGCTCGGTCGAGCAGCAGCCGATCGCGCTGAGCGGCCAGTACCACTTCGGTCAGGCTGACAACGTGTTCCGTCCGTTCGTGGGCGTGGGCTACTACCAGTCGAGCTTCAGCAACGAGAAGCTGGGCAACGGCGCTGACACCGACATCCGCTTCAAGGATGCCAAGGGCGTGATCGGCACCGTCGGCGTGGACATGAACATCAACTCCACCTGGTTCGCCCGTGCTGACGCCCGCTACATGCGCGCCCGCCCGGACGTGAAGGTTGGCGGCGAGAAGATCGGCGAAGCCAAGATGGATCCGTGGACCGTCGGCTTCGGCATCGGCGCCCGCTTCTGATCCAGGCTGCAACTGCTTCACTGATGTAACGCGACGGGCCCTTCGGGGCCCGTCGTCGTTTCCGTCACCCGCGTTCTGTAGAGTCGAGATCCTATGTTCGTGGTCAAGCCTGCTGGAAGCAGGCTTGACCCACCTTCAGCATGGCCGGATCGAAGTCCCGGCCGCTTTTGAAGAC